>JACZKF010000468.1 GCA_014860175.1 Desulfuromonadales bacterium
CACCCGGCCCGGCCCCTTCCCTCTCGTCTCGCCTCAAAGAGCCAGGCTGAGCAGGGAGAAGAGGGCGGCGAGGCTGAGGAAGGGATTGCACTCGCGGATGCGGCCGAGGAGCAGGCGGATGAGGACGAAGGAGAGAAAACCGAAGGCGAGGCCGGTGGCGATGGAGTAGGTCAGCGGCATGAGCACAAAGGTGAGAAAAGCCGGGACTCCGTCCTCGAAGCGGTAGAAGTCGATGCGGCCAATGCCGCGCATCATGAAGATGCCGACCAGCAGCAGGGCCGGAGCGGTGGCGAAGGAGGGGACGGCGCCGATCAAAGGGGTGAAGAAGATGGCCAGGAGGAACAGCACGGCGGTGGTGACCGCCGTCAGGCCGGTGCGGCCACCGTCGGCCACGCCGCTGGCCGATTCGATATAGGCGGTGGTGGTGCTCGTCCCGAGCAGGGAGCCGCCGACGGTGGCCAGGGCGTCGGCGGTCAGCATGCGCGAGAGCCCTGGGATCTCCCCTTTCTCGTCGGTCAGTTCGGCCTCCCGGCAGACCGCCAGCAGGGTGCCGAGACTGTCAAAGAGGTCGACGAACATGAAAGAGAAGATACTGGCCCAGAGGGAGAGCTGCAACGCCCCCAGGATGTCGAGTTGAAAGGCGATCGGCGCCAGCGAAGGGGGGAGGGCGACGATGCCGTCGGGGAGCGGGGTCAACCCGATGGCCATGCCGACCAGGGCGGTGGCGACAATGGCCAGCAGCAGCGAGCCGCGTACCCGGCGCACCTCCAGAATGACCGCCAGCAGCAGCCCGCCCAGACCGAGGACCGCCTCCGGGGTGAAGCCCCCCAACTGAACCAGCACCGCTTCGTTGCGGGTCACCAGCCCCAGGTTCTGCAGCCCGATAAAGGCGATGAACAGGCCGATGCCGATCGAGGCGGCCAGGCGCAGCGACTCGGGAATGGCCCGGGCCAGGCGTTCGCGCACGCCGAGAAGAGTCAGGACGAGGAAAATCATGCCGGAGAGAAAGACGACGCCGAGGGCGGTCTGCCAGGGGATTCCCTCCCCCAGGACCAGGGTATAGGTGAAGAAGGCGTTCAGCCCCATCCCCGGCGCCATCATGATCGGGGCGTTGGCCCACAAGGCGATCAGGAGGGTAGCCAGCCCGGCGGCCAGGCAGGTGACGGTGGTCAGCGCCCCCTGGTCCATCCCGGCCTGACCGAGGATAGAGGGGTGGACGAAGATGATATAGGCCGCGGTCAAAAAGGTGGTCCCCCCCGCGATGATCTCCGTGCGGGGGGTGGTGCAGTGACGTTCGAGATGGAAAAGGCGCTCGAGCATATAAGTAACCCTTACCCCTTCTTCCTGGCTCCTGGCTACTTGCCCTTGAACATGGTCAACAGCATCTTGAACCGCTGCACCGCCCGCACCCGATGGGAAATGCCGCCGGGCATGAGGACGATCTCTCCGGTCTTGACGGTGACCGGTTGGCCGCCGATGGTGATTTCCGCCTCGCCATCGAGGATCTGGATGAAGGCGTTGAAGGGGACGGTATGCTCGGAGAGGGCCTGGCCGGCATCGAAGCTGAAAACGGTCAGGGTGCCGGTCTCCCCCTGCAGCAGAGTGCGGCTGACAATGGAGCCGGCCTGGTATTCGGTCATCGTCGCCAGCGGATAGGCAACAGCGCCCTCGACATTCACAGCGGTTTGGCTCATGGCATTTCTCCTTGAGAATTTTTGGTCAGTATAACCCTACTCGTCGGCATTGAGGTCGTTCCACAGCCGTTCGAGATCGGTGATCAGGGCCAGGTTCTCGGCCCGGTTGGCGGCCTGGAAAAGAGCCTCCAGAGCCTCTGTCTCCCCTCCGAGCTGACGGTGAGCCAAGGCAGCATGGTAATAGACGGTGGCGGCCAGATCTTCTGACAGATTGCCGGCCAGGGCTTGCGCGAAATGGCCGAGCGCCGCCTGGGGGTCATCGCCCCGCAAGGCCAGCACCCCGAGCAGGTCGGCTCGCAGGGGGGAGTCGAACGGGAGTGCCTCCAGCGCCGGGCGGGCTTGCCCCTGATTCCCCAGCCGCAGCGACTGCAGCAGGCTGAGCCGCCAGGCGAGCAATTGCCTGTCCCCCTCTTCCGGGCCCGCCTGCAGCCCCTGGCGATAGATCCGTTGGGCCGGCCTGAACTTGCCGGTCCGCTCCAACAGCTCTCCCTGGCGCAGGTAGAGCGACCCTTGCTGCGGGGCACGCCACAGCGCCGCTCGCAAGGCGCTGGTGGCCGTCGGGAAATCTTTGCGCGCAACGGCCTGCTCCGCCTGCAGGCGATAGTCCTCGGCCCTCTGGGGATCGGGGCGGATCAGCACCGAGCAGCCGGCCAGCAGGAAAAGCAGCGAAAGGAAGAGGTGAGGGCGCATAGATAATAGTGCAAGGGGACGCAAGACCCCTCAGCCGCTCCGGCCGTCGCCGGAGGACGGTCAACGGGGGGGCAAGAAAAAAAGCCGGAGAAGGAAATTCTCCGGCTTTGAGCGGTCAAGGATCAGAGGGTGATGCCGGTGAGGCGAGTGAGCGCCTCCATGTACTTTTCGCCGGTTTTGCGGACGATTTCGGCGGGGAGCGGGGGGGCCGGTGCTTTTTTCCCCCAGTCCAGAGTCTCCAGGTAGTCGCGCAGAAACTGCTTGTCGAAACTCGGCTGGGCGCCGCCGGGGCGGTAGTGGTCCTTCGGCCAGAAGCGCGAAGAGTCGGGGGTGAGCGCCTCGTCGATCCAGATCAGCTTCCCCTCGTACAGGCCGAACTCGAACTTGGTGTCGGCAATGATAATCCCCTTGGTGTCGGCGAAGTCGCGGGCTCGCTGATAAATGGCGATGGTGGCGTCCCGTACCTGCTCCGCCAGCTGCTGGCCGCAAAGCTCCACCGTCTGGGCAAAGGTGATGTTTTCGTCGTGCTCGCCCAGTTCGGCCTTGGTCGAGGGGGTGAAGATCGGCTCCGGCAGCTTGCCGCTTTCGAGCAGGCCGGCCGGCAGCTCAATGCCGCAGATGGCGCCGGTATTTTTGTAATCTTTCCAGCCGGAGCCGGAGACGTAGCCGCGAACGATGCACTCCACCGGCAACGGCTTGGCCTTCTTCACCAGCATGCTGCGCCCGGCGAGCTGGTCGCGATAGCGGTGGGTCGCGGCCGGGAAGTCTGCCACTTCGGTGGCGATGACATGGTTGGGGATGATGTCGTCCATCTTCTCGAACCAGAATTTGGAGATCTGGGTGAGAACAAACCCCTTGTTGGGGATCCCCTCGTTCATGATCACGTCGAAGGCGGAGATGCGGTCGGAAGTGACGATCAGCAGGTGCTCGCCAAGATCATAAATATCGCGCACTTTGCCCCGGTTCACAAGGTTCAGGTCGGGGAAATTGGTCTGCAGTACGATTGGATTCATCAGGAATTTCCCCCTTCGAAGGTCGAGGCGATCGCCGGTGCAATACTGATTTCTGCCTTGCTGCGCAGCTCTTGCAGGAGCTCTTCCATGGCCTGAGCTTTCTCACGGGCCAGAACCGCCTCGCGCAGCTCTTCGCGCTTGGCCGCATCGAGGGCGGTCAGGTCGGCTTCCTGGCGCTCCTTGAGCAGCACCACGACGAAGCGGCCATCCTGTTCGAAGACTTTCTCTGCCAGCGGCGCCTCAGGTGTCAGGGTAAACGCGGCCTGCGCCAGCTCATCGGAGCTGCCGAGACGGGGGAGGAAAGAGCCATAGGCGCGGGTGAACTCGCCGGTCTCCTCTACCTTGGCCCCATGGGTCCGGGCCGCCGCTTCCAGCGATTTGCCTTCCCGTACGGCCGCCTGGATCTGTTCGGCCGCCTGCCGGGCCATCTCCCGGGCCTGCTCCCGGCGATACCCCTGTTCCACTTCAGCGGAAACCTCGGCCAACTCGGGCAGACGGCTCGGTTGGCGTTCACCGGTGGTAAACAGGACGATCCCCTGGGGGAGGCGCACCGGTCGGGCCAGTTCGCCCGGAGTCAGGGTGAAGGCGGTGGCGATCAGCTGGGGGGTGTCGCCGAATTCGGCGACGGTTCCCTGCCGGTCAAACAGGGCGCTCTCGCGGATTTTCAGGCCGGTGGCTTCGGCCGCCCGGTCGAGGCTGCCCCCCTGGCGGTTCATGTTGTAGGCGTCCATCGCCTGTTCGTAGGCCAGCTGTCCGGCTTTTTCAGCCCGCAGGCTGGCCTCGACCTCTGCGGTCACCTCGGCCAGCGGTTTGACGCCGGCCTCGATGCGCTCCCAGACCTTGATGATGTGGAAGCCGAAGGGCGTTTCCACCACCGTGCTGATTTCTTCCGGCTGCAGGGAAAAAGCGGTCTGCTCAAAGGGGGCGACCATGGTGCCGCGAGTAAAGAAGCCAAGCTCTCCCCCCTGGGCGACACTGCCGGCATCGTCCGAATGCTGCCGCGCCAGTTGGGCGAAATCCTTGCCGGCCCGGGCCTCCTCCAACACTTTTTGCGCCTGCTCGCGTTTTTTGGCGATCACGGCCGCATCGGCGTCCGCCGGCACCCGGAACAGGATGTGCGACGCCCGGACCTGCTCGGGGATATCGAAACGGTCGAGATGGCGCCGGTAATGCTTCTCCAACTCCACCTCCTGGATGCTCACCTGGCCGAGAAACTGCTCGGGCTCGAATACGACATAGCGCAGGGAGGCCAGCTCCTGGGTGCGGAACTCCTCGCGCCGCTCGGCGAAGTAGCTCTCGAGGGCTGCCTTGTCGACCTTTACCTTGGCCTCGAACTGGGACGGGGTGAGGCGGGCAAAGGCGAGATTGATCTTCTCGTTCTGGTCCCGGAATTCCTGGTCGATCTCGGCGTCGGTGACAGCGGCTCCGGCCTGGACCTTCTGCCGCACCTTTTCCACCAGCATCTGCCGGCGCTGCATCGCCTCGAAGCTCTCCGGCGACAGGCGCTGGGAACTGAGCACCTGCAGGTAGCGCTCCCGGTTGAAGGTGCCGTTTTCCTGGAAGGCGGGGATGTCGGCGATGGCACTCACCAGCTCCTGGCGGGAGATGTCAAGGCCGAGGCGCTTGCTCTCCTGCAGAAGCAGCGTCTGCTCGATCAGCGCATCCATGGCCTGCTGACGCAGTCCCAGCTGCTTCTCCATCCCCGGGGTGAACTGCTCCCGGTAGATGTCCTGATAGAGCCGATACAGGTTGCTGTAGGCACTCTGGTATTCGTCGTAGTCGATGCGGCTGCCGTTGACCGTGGCCGCCACCGTCGGATCGCTCCCCACGGAGTCGCCGGGCGAGGTCATCATGGCATAGCCGAAGACGAAGCTCAGAATGATTAAAGCGAAAGCCACTTTGATGAGGACCGATTTTTGTTTTTTGCGCACGATATCGAGCATTCGGCGACCGCTCTCCCTGGGGGTGTGAAATGGTTGACAAACAGAGGAGAATGTTAGTCAATCGGGGCCACAAATGCAACAGATTTTCTCCTTTTTCCGGCTTGCGGCCAAGGTGGATATCTGATACGGTGACTTGCTTTTCCAAATGAACCATCCGAGCCGCCTGCAGGCTCATCTGAAAGGAGTTTCATACAAAATGTTTAACTTGTTCGACGCAATCCTCGGCATGTTCTCCAACGACCTCGCCATCGACTTGGGGACGGCCAATACCCTGGTTTACCTCAAGGGGAAAGGGATCGTAGTCAGTGAACCGTCGGTGGTGGCGGTGCAGAAGGATGCCATGGGGCAGAAAAAAGTGCTCGCCGTCGGCAAGGAAGCCAAAAAGATGCTTGGCCGCACCCCCGGCAGTATCGTCGCCATCCGCCCGATGAAGGATGGGGTGATCGCCGATTTTGATATTACCGAGGAGATGCTGCGCTACTTCATCCAGAAGGTACACAACCGCAAGACCCTGGTGCGCCCCCGGATCGTCATCTGCGTCCCCTCCGGCATCACCCAGGTCGAGAAACGGGCGGTCAAAGAGTCGGCCGAATCGGCCGGAGCCCGGGAAGTCTACCTGATCGAAGAGCCGATGGCGGCGGCGATCGGCGCCGGGTTGCCGATCACCGAGGCCTCCGGCAATATGATCGTCGACATCGGCGGTGGTACCACCGAGGTGGCGGTGATCTCCCTGGCCGGTATCGTCTATGCCAAAAGCGTTCGCGTCGGGGGCGACAAACTCGACGAGGCGATCGTTCAGTACCTCAAGCGCAAGTACAATCTGCTGATCGGCGAGCGGACGGCCGAGCAGATCAAGATCGAAATCGGCAGCGCCCATCCGGATGGCGAGGTGCGGACCATGGAAGTAAAGGGTCGCGACCTGGTCACCGGCATCCCCAAAACGCTCGAAGTCGATTCCAATGAGATCCGCGACGCCCTCTCCGAAGTGGTGAACACCATCGTCGAAGCGGTGCGCATTGCCCTGGAGCGCACCCCCCCCGAACTGGCCGCCGACATCGTCGACAAGGGGATCGTCCTGGCCGGCGGCGGCGCCAATCTGCGCAACCTCGACGTCCTGCTGCGCGAAGAGACCGGCCTGCCGGTGGTCATTGCCGAAGACCCGCTCTCCTGCGTCGTCCTCGGCTCCGGCAAGGTGCTCGACGAACTCGACCTGCTGCGGCGGGTGACCGTCACTTCCTGATTGGAGACAGCGGCACCGGAGACTGACTGCACCCCGCCACGCTGTCGGGCGGGGTACCTCTCCACTCTCCTCTCTCGCCAGGCGGAAGAAGGCGGATGCTCGACCTGCTGAAGAAATACCGTACTCCTCTGCTGACGGGCTGCCTGGTTCTGGCCGCCCTCCTCGTCTATTCGGCCAATCTGCGCCATCAGGACCGGACCACTTTCTTCGAACGTCTCGTCCTGCAGGTAACCGCCCCGCTGCAAAAGGGGATCGATGTCGGTTGGAAAACCGCCAGCGGCTGGTGGCAACACTACCTGTGGCTGATCGACACCCAGCAGGACAACGAGCGCCTCACTCTGGAGAACCGCCGTCTGCGAGCCGAACTGGTCGGAATGCAGGAGATCCGCCTGGCCAACGAGCGGCTGCACCGCCTGCTCGAATTTCGCGAGACCACCCACCTGCCGGCCCTGGCGGCCCAAGTGATCGCCGAGGACGCCTCGAGCTGGTTTCGCACCGTCGTCATCGATCGAGGGAGCGCCGACGGCCTGCGTCAGGGGTTGCCGGTGGTGGTGGCCGAAGGGGTGGTCGGGCGCATCATCGTCATTGCCCCGCACCAGTCGCGGGTGCTGCTGATCACCGATGCCTCCTCGGCGGTGGCCTCTCTGGTGCAAGGTAACCGCACCCGTGGCATTTCCCGCGGCAAAGGCAATCTGTTGACCTTTGATTATGCCGTGCGCCAGGCGCAGATCGAGGTGGGTGACCCGATCATCACCTCCGGCACCGGTGGTATCTTCCCCAAGGGGCTGCCGATCGGGCAGGTGACGCGGGTGACCCGCGAGGCCTTCGGGCTGTTTCAGGCCGTTGAGGTGGCGCCGGTGGTCGATTTCGCCCGCCTCGAAGAGGTACTGGTGCTGATTACGGACCAGCCATGACCCGGATTTTTGCCTATTATTCCCTCGGTTTTGTTTTTATCCTGCTGCAAACCGCTCTTTTCCCCCGGTTTCTGCCATTTTTTCTCAAACCCGACCTGCTGCTGGTGCTGATCATCTATCTCGGTCTCAACGAAAACTATGTCCGCGGGGGGGTGCTTGCCTACCTGCTCGGTTGCCTGCTTGATGTCTTTGCCGGCAACTATCTGGGGCTTTACGGTGTGGCCTGTCTGGCGACCGTGTTCGTGGTGCGGGGGGTGGCCGACCGGTTGAACACTGAAAGTTCGCTGCTGCTCCTGGTTCTGGTCTTCTGCGGGACTTTTTTGCAGGGGATCGTCCTTTTCTTCGCTCTGGGGCTGTTTGCCGACGCCGGTCCGTTGCTGGCGCTCTTCTTCGGCCAACTGCTCCCTCAGGCCCTGCTCAATCTGGCCGCCGCGCTGCTGCTGCTGCAGGTCGTCTCCGCTTTGCAGAGAAGGTTCGCTCCGCGCTCGGAACTTCCGGGTCTGCGGCATCTGAATAACCGCTATGGGTCTTAATTCCGGCTGGGCCGGCACCCCCGGTCTGCGCAATCGTTTCATCATCTTCTCCCTGGCGGCGGTGGCGGTCTTTTTGCTGCTGATCCTGCGCCTGTGGTATCTGCAGGTGGTCAGCACCGATCGATATCTTTCCCTGTCGGAGAAGAATCGCATCCGCTACATTTCCGTCGCCGCCCCCCGGGGAACCATCTACGACCGCGATGGCAAGCTGCTGGTAGACAACCGGCCGGCCTTCACCATCTCTGTTCTGCGTCAGGAGGTGGATGATCGTCAGGCACTGCTGAGCCTGCTATCCACCTACCTGGAGGTGCCGGCAGACGATCTGCAGAAGCGCTGGCAGGGGGGGGCGCGCTTTCCCCGTTACCGACCGGTACCACTGGCCGACGATATCAGTCGCGATGTGCTCGAGCGGGTGCAGGAGAATGGCATCGATCTGCCGGGGATCCTGGCCGAAGTGCGCCCGTTGCGTTTTTATCCCAACGGGGAGATGGCGGCCCACGTTTTCGGCTATCTGGGGGAGATCACCGAGAGCGAACTGGGGGAGGCCAGAGAAGACTACCGTCCTGGCGATTTTATCGGCAAAAGCGGTCTGGAACGGCGATTGGAGAAGTACCTGCGGGGTATCGCCGGTGAGCGCCGGGTCGAAGTGGACGTCCTCGGCAAGGAGCTGCGCCAGCTCAAAACCCAGGAGCCGATGCCGGGAAACCGGGTTTTCCTTACCCTCCGGCACGATCTGCAACAGGCGGCCGAAAAGGCGTTCAAGGAGGAGTCGGGGGCGGCGGTGGTGATCGACATCCACACCGGCGAAGTGCTCGCCCTGGCCAGCCGCCCCGGCTTCGATCCCTCCACCTTCGCCCGCGGGATCAGTGGCCAGGAGTGGATCGACCTGCTGCGCCATCCCCGTCACCCGCTGACCAACAAGGCGGTCAAGGGGCAGTACCCGCCCGGTTCCACTTTCAAGATCGTCACCGCCCTGGCGGCGCTGCGAGCCGGGGTGGCCACCCCGAACACCACCGTCCACTGCTCGGGAAAGTTTTCCCTCGGTTCCAAGGACTTTCGCTGCTGGAAGCGGCCAGGGCACGGCACGGTGGATATGAAAAAAGCACTCAAGGAGAGCTGTGACGTCTGGTTTTACCAAGTCGGGCTCGAATTGGGGATCGATCGGATCGCCCAGACCGCCCGCGATCTCGGGATGGGGGAGATTCTCGGCCTCTCTCTGGAAGGGGAAAAGGGGGGGCTGATCCCCGATCGCAAGTGGAAACGCGAACGGCTCAACGAGCGCTGGTACGACGGCGAGACGGTGATCGCCGCCATCGGTCAGGGGTATGTGCTGGCCACGCCGCTGCAGTTGGCAGTGATGACCGCCGCGGTGGCTAACGGTGGGAAGGTGATGCGCCCTTATCTCATTCAGCGCATCGAAGATCTGGACGGCAAACTCCTGCTGGAGCCGCAGCCGGAGGAGATGCGTACCACCACCTTCGCCCCGGCCCATCTGCGGGCGGTGCGCAGCGCCCTTGACGCGGTGGTCAACGAGCCGGGGGGGACCGCCTGGGGAAGCCGGCTGGCGGAGGCGCCGTTTGCCGGCAAGACCGGCACCTCCCAGGTGGTGCGGCTGCGCGACGATCACGACCGCAAGCGTGAGGTCCCCTGGCAATTCAAGGATCATGGCCTGTTCGTCGCTTATGCCCCGGCGGCTGAGCCGCGGATCGCTGTGGCGGTGGTGGTGGAGCACGGCGGCAGCGGCAGCGGTGCCGCCGCCCCCATTGCCCGCGCCATTCTGGCCAGCTATTTCAACCTGCCGCCGCCGGGCGAACTCCAAACCGAGCCCATTGTGTCGCCGCCACCGGGCGAACTGGAAGCCGAGCCCAAGCTGCTGCCGCTGCCGGGCGAACTCGAAGCCGAGTCGGGAGACTGACCATGTTTGATCGACGTCTGGTGACTCACTTTGATTGGGTGCTGCTGCTGCTGATGCTGGGGCTGGCCGGAATCGGCATCCTCAATCTCTACAGCGCCACCGCCGGCTGGTCGGGGACCCCGGTTTACCTGAAGCAGAGCTACTGGCTCGGACTCGGCCTGCTGATCGCCCTGGGGGTCTGTGCTTTCGACTACCGTCACCTCGAGCACACCGGCTTCATCCTCTATGGCTTCAATCTGCTGTTGCTGATCGCCGTGCTGGTGGTGGGTAAAACGACCATGGGGGCGACCCGCTGGATCAATCTCGGTGGCATCAATATCCAGCCGAGCGAGGTGATGAAGCTCGTCATTATCATCACCCTGGCTCGTTATTTCAGCGAACGGGACAACACCCGGGGCTATTCCCTGGGCGAGCTGTTCGTCCCTTTTCTGCTGCTCGGCCTGCCGGTGCTGCTGATCCTGAAACAGCCTGACCTCGGAACCTCGCTGCTGATCATCTTCATTGGCGGGACGATGACCTTGTTTGTCGGCATCCGCCGGCTCACTCTGATCGTCCTCAGCCTGCTGGGAGCCGCCGGCGCGACGGGGGGCTGGTTCCTGCTGCATGATTACCAGCGGGAGCGGGTTTACACCTTCCTCGATCCGGAAAAAGATCCACTGGGGGCCGGCTATCACATCATCCAATCGAAAATCGCCGTCGGCAGTGGTGGTTTTTTCGGTCGCGGTTTCATGGACGGCACCCAGTCCCAGCTCTCCTTTCTCCCCGAACGGCACACCGATTTCGCCTTCAGCGTCTTTGCCGAAGAGTGGGGGTTTGCCGGCTCCCTGCTGCTGGTTCTCCTTTATCTGCTGGTGATTATCTGGGGGATGTTCATCGCCCGCCGGGCCGCCGACCGGTTCGGGATGTTTCTGGCGCTCGGGGTGGTGGCGATGCTCTTCTGGCATATCGTGGTCAATCTCGGGATGGTGATCGGCCTGTTGCCGGTGGTCGGGGTGCCGCTCCCCCTCTTCTCCTACGGCGGCACCAGCATGGTCACCACCATGATTGGCGCGGGGATACTGCTCAACGTCAGCATGCGCCGCTTCATGTTCTAGACGGCCGATGAAAAGCGCCCGTCTGCTGCGTTGTCCTTGCCCTTCGGCAACGACGTACCTTTCGGTACGCCTTTTGCCTCAGGTCTGCGTCCGCCTTGCATCCAGGCACTTTTGATCGGCCTCCCCGCTCTTCTTCCAGGCCGATGAAAAGCGCCCGTCTGCGGCGTTGCCCTCATCCATCGTCGACGACGTACCTTTCGGTACGCCTTACTCCTTTGGATTTCGGGCGCCTTGCAGCCAGGCACTTTTGATCGGCCTCCCCGCTCTCTCAGGTTAAGGAAAAGCGCCGCCTCAGGATTTCGGGCGCCCAATTACCCATTACCCATCACCAATTACGCCTTTTTCCCCTGCCTGATATACTTCCTTCG
>JACZKF010000469.1 GCA_014860175.1 Desulfuromonadales bacterium
ACCCGGCTGATGCCTGATCAGGTGATGAGCATCGGCAAGCTGGAGATCGCGGGCGCCCTGGAGCGCGTCGAGGTGCTGTTGAAGGGGGTGCAGACCGACGCCGGTAACGACACCTATGTCGCATACGACGACCCGACGACACCGAATAACGACCGGGTTTTTATCGAGAACCCGACCCTGACCGTCACGGGCCGCAACTTTCTCTCTGGAGAGCGGGTGGAGATTCTGGCTTGGCCTGGAGCTGAAGACCGCGGCTGGTTCCATCTGAACGTCCGCACCAGCGCTGGCGCGCGGGTGTCGCGCACGGTCGATGTGGTCGCCTCCGGCTATGGCAGCGGGTATCTGGAGCCCACCAGCTATCCAATTTTTGTCTGACAATCAAAGGAGGTTTGAGGAGAACCATGGCTAAAACCGTCCTCCGGATCGCCGCCGACCCCCGGCTGGAGCGCATCATCAAGGCCCCGGCCGAGCTGCACAAATCGATCACCCTCGACTTCAGCTTGCCCTTGCTCCCGGGCGAGACGGTGGCGCAGGTCGACGTTGACGACGTCGCCGGCCTGGTCGCCCGGGCGGCCGCCATCGGTGCCATGGTCGAGGTCGACCTGACCGGCGGCAACAACGGCGAGCAGATCCTGGTCCAGATCACCGCCCACGGCACCCTCGGCAGCATCCGCCAGGCGACCCTGCTGGTGATCGTGCGCGACCCGGCCCAGCAGGTCGCCCCGATCCTGATCGCCCCCGGCGCCATCGTCTGGCGCGGCGACTGGGCCGCCGAGGTCCCCTACATCCGCTCCAACGTCGTGCGCCACGGCGACGGCAGCTGGCTCGCCCTGCGCCCCTCCCTCGGCATCGAGCCCATCGAAGGCCCCGACTGGGCCGTCCTCACCGGCGTGGCCACCGCCGAAGCCGCCCGAATCGCCGCCGAGGAAGCGGCCGCCGCCACCATCCTCGACCGCATCGCCACCGGCGAAGATCGCACCCAGACCGGCCTCGACGCCCAGGCCACCGGCGCCGACCGGATCCAGACCGGCCTCGACGCCCAAGCCACCGCCGCCGATCGCCTCGCCACCGGCCTCGACGCGCAAGCCACCGCCGCCGACCGCCTCGCCACCGGCGGCGATCGTCTGCAGACCGGCCTCGATGCCCAGGCGACCGCCGCTGACCGGATTCAGACCGGGCAGGATGTCCTCGCCAGCGGGCAAAACGCCCTCGACGCCGACGCCTCCAAGCAGGCCGCCGAGCTGGCCGAGACCGGCGCCAATGCGGCCATCGGGGCGGCGCAGCTGGCGGCGCAGATGTCCGCCGACGAAGCCCTGGCGGCGCAGGTGTCCCGCCAAGGGGCCGAGGCCGCCCAAACGGCCGCCGAGCTCGCCGCCACCCAGTCGGCAGAAGCCGCAGGGGTGGCCGCAGCCCAAGCCGCAACCGACATGCACGAAGCCCTGGTGCTTCTCGCCACCAATGTCCTTGCCATGCAAACGACCATCGCTGAATACCACGCCTTCGGAGGTTGACCCATGCCATTAGAACAACAGCTCGTTGACTTCATCGCGCAGTCCACGGCACTCATCAACGAGGTCACTGGCAAAAAAGGCCTCCTTGACGAGAAGGTCGCCACTGCCACGGACCAGGCCGCCATCGCCATCGCCCAGGCTGCCCTCGCCGCCGATCAGGTGACCGCCGCAGCCGCCCAAGTAGACGCCGCCGCCGACCAGGTAGCTGCAGCAGCTGCGCAGGTGGACCTCGCCCTGGCGCAACAGAACCTGGCTGCTGCCAAGGCCGCAGAGTCGGCAGCCAGTGCCGTCCTCTCTACCGAGCAGGCTGCCATCGCTACCCAGAAGGCGGCAGATGCCGTTGCCGTGGTGACGGGCGGAACAGCCTCCCTGGCCCCGGCTGCCGGCAAGAGCCCGATCACCGGAGCCGGCACGACGATCAACCCGGCCTGGCTGGATCAGCTCCCGAGCCGGGCGGCGTTTGAGAAGACGGCCAACTCCCGCCGGCAGATGTTCGCCGGCAGCGGGTTTGTGGAGTGGGGGAAGCACGATTCGGGGCAGCCGGCGATCAATCAGGGCATGTTTACCTACGCCGCAGCTAACTCCGGCGTGGCCAATATGTTATTTCTTGGTCGCAGCAACACCAACTTGGCAGGGACCAGCAAGACTACCTTCCCGGTTGTGGCTGCCAATGGATATCTTTTGCGAGTTGACAGGGTCGCGGAGGCTGGAAATCCATCTGCACAGATCCGCCTCCCCCCTGCGCCAGCCACCGCCGATCTGCTCGACCGCGAGGATCTCGTTTTCCTCGAAGTGTGGCACGAGGACGTAGCGGAAAAGGATTTCATCTACCCCTTTGGCAGCGTCCAGTTTCTCGCTGGCGCATATGTCCCCCCCGGCGGAACCTCGATAAACACCGTAGTCCCGACCATCGCCAACTTCGGCGGCATCGACACCTACTCTCTGTTTGGAAACTGGCAAGCCGCTGGTGCGCTGGTCGGCAGGGGGATGAAGTTCAGCACAATGACCGCTGTGCAGCGCCAGCAGTTCCTCTCCGACCCGGAGAACAACTGCTACCTGGATGGAGATAGGATCATTCAGGTCCGGTATCGGATCAGGGTGGTGCAGGGGCTGGGGAGTGCGTGGAAAAACGTAAATCCGCAGAACCCCAGCGAATACCTCAACTACTCAGGCGGATCGACCTTTGTCGCAGCAAAGGGGAAACTCGTCGTTCTGGCATCCGATTACCGTGTTGGCAACGACAATGTGTTTTTGCCTGTCAACGATGCTGCAGCTAAGGCGAAATCTCCTGGCGCCTTCTCCATCCTGGCAACTTCGAGCGTAGGTGCAGCCTATAATAACCTCTGCTTCGCCGTCCCCGTCGCCCTGGTGCATCGGCGGAATCAGGGGGCGTATCATCCGATTTGGAACCCGAATGGGACAAACTCGTTCCGCAATTCAGAGGGAACGACGCAGCAGCCTTGGTATTCCAGTACGGCGAGAGTCCCTACTTCTACTGCGGACTGCTTCAATTTCTGGAATGGGTCCGATGGTATTGCTACTTGGCAGCCCAATGGAGGAATAGCGGGTAACTCATCAGGCCGCCCCGACGGCCTCTTCTTCGACGAGATCAACGAGCGCGACGTGCGGGACCTTCGCAACTCTGCCATCAAACAAGCCGACCTGCGCCGCACCCTGGAGCGGGAGTTCAATAAGCTGGTGGCGGGGATGACTCGGGGGTGGGA
>JACZKF010000470.1 GCA_014860175.1 Desulfuromonadales bacterium
CCTCCGAAGGGGCCGCCGATCCAGGTGCCGCCGCGACGGTGGTGCGACTGGCGCGCGCGCCCGCCACCCCCCAGCAGCATCAGCCCCGGGCCGAGAAACAGCAGCAGGGCGAGCAGCCCCAGGGGGTTGCGTTCGCGCTGACGGCGCGGTTTTCCCTGGTACTCTCCCCGCACCGCTTCGGCCATGGCGGTGACGCCGGCGACGATGCCGCCGTTGAAATCTCCCTCGCGAAACCGGGGAGCGATCTCCTGATCGACGATCCGGCCGGCGAGCAGGTCGGTCAACCGCCCTTCCAGGCCGTAGCCGACTTCGATGCGGATCTTCCGCTCGGCCTGGGCCACCAGCAGCAAGGCGCCGTTGTCCTTCCCCTTCTCCCCGATGCCCCAGGCTTCGGCGACTTTCAAGGCGTACTCTTCTACCGCTTCCCCCTCCAGGGAGGGGATGGTCAGCACCACGATCTGGGTTGAGTCGCTGGCCTGGAAATCGCGCAGGAAGCTCTCCAGCTGCTGCCGGCTCTGAACCGTCAGCAGGGCGGCCCGATCATTGACGTAGCCGGCGGGGGAGGGGACCTCGAGGGCTTCTCCGTAGGTGGTCGCCAGCAGCAGGGCGGTCAGAGCCAACAGCAGACGTTTCATCTAGAACTTCACCTGCGGCGCCTGCTCGGCCCCGGGCTGAGCCTTGAACGGTTCTTTGCGCTCCAGCTTCAGCAGGAACTTGTTGGTCAGATTGTTGGGGAAGGTGCGGATCGAGGTGTTGAACACCTGCACCGCTTGATTGTAGCGCTGGCGGGCGACGTTGATCCGGTTTTCCGTCCCCTCCAGCTGGTGCTGCAGGTCGAGAAAGTTCTGATTGGCCTTGAGGTCGGGATAGCGCTCGGCGACCACCAGCAGGCGTGACAGGGCTCCCGAGAGCTCCCCTTGGGCCGCCTGGTAGTTGGCTACTGCCGCCGGATCGGACAGGTCGGCAGGGGAGATGTTGGTCTGGCCGACACGGGCCCGGGCGTCGGTGACCGCCTGCAGGGTCTCCCGTTCGTGGGCGGCATACGCCTTCACCGTCTCCACCAGGTTGGGGATCAGGTCGGCCCGGCGCTGGTAGGTCGCCTCGACGTCGGCCCAGGCGGCGGTGACCGCCTCCTCGTTCTGCTGGATCTGGTTATAGCCGCATCCCGGCAGGGTGGTCAGGAACAGGGGGAACAGGCAAAGCAGGAAAAAACGCAAAGACATGGCAGGCCTCCTCACAGGGGGTTTCAAGGACGCCTGAATATAGACCGTCGGGGCCGCTCTGTAAAGACTGCGCGAGCAGAAGCGGCTCAGATGGTCCAGATCTTCACCTCGGGCATATTCATGTCGTTCAGCAGGTGCTTGGCTGTCCCTTCGCTCTTCTTGGGGACCAGCACGTTGAACTCGGCCTGGTGCTCGCGGGCATAGTCGTAAAACGCCTCGAACTGCTCCCGCGTATAGTCGAGGTCGATGGTATCGCTGGTCTCCACCTCGAAGATATACTCCTTGCCGTCTTTCCAGGCGATCACGTCCGAGCGGTGAGGGGTGCCGTCGCGCCCCTGCATTTCCGTCGGATTTTCAAAATGGCCGAGGTGACTCGATTTAATATCGGAATAGCCCTGTTCGATCAGATAGCGGACCAGGGAGGTTATCATATAGTCATGCTTGCTTTGGGATTCCGAAGTGCGCTTGCCCATAGGCAGGCCTCCTTTGCCGGAAGATGGGGTCGCCTCTGCACGGCTGCATGGGCGTTGAAATACAATCTACAAATTAAAAGATTCTAGTCAAGCCTAGGGGCCCGATTCGGCGAAATTTTTTAAATGAATGGATCCGGCGTGGGGGGATGCTCGCCCCCGGGGGGAAATCGCTATAGACTTCTTCGTGACGACACGAAACCGTTGACAGCGGTCGCCGGGTTCTTATCCATTTCAGCAGGAGGCTCTTGATGGCACATCTGGTGGTTGTCGGTGGCGGGCATGCCCATATGACGGTGCTGCTGAGGCTTGGTCACTACCGGCAGCGCGGGCATCGGGTGACGGTGGTCAGCCCGACCGATTATCACTACTACTCGGGCATGGGTCCGGGGATGCTGGGCGGTACCTACCGGGGGGGAGAAGCGCGCTTCAATGTCCGCCGGATGACCCAACAGGGGGGAGCAGAATTTGTCGGCGACCGGGTGGTGCGGGTGATGAGCGTGCAGCCGAGGCTTTCCTCGAGCAGCTTCACCTCGCGGCTGACGAGCGCCGGCGACACGCCGAGATCGTCCGCCGCCCGGGCGAAACTGCCGCGTTCGACGATCCGGCAGAAGGCGTTCATGACCGAGAGC
>JACZKF010000471.1 GCA_014860175.1 Desulfuromonadales bacterium
CGGCAATCGCCATCGCCGCCACCACCTGTTCGGTGGTGGTCGGATAGACGACCACCTCGGGGAGGTGGTGTACTCCCGGAGTCGAATCGTAACCGAGGACGAGCAGATCCTCGGGCTCGAAATAGACGTTCTTCTCCCCGAGCTTATTTTGCAACTGCTGTATGGCCGTCCTTGTCGTCATAAAGAAACCCTCTTTCGGCCAGGTTGTGGCGCGGCGCCTGAGCGAGTTCAGCTCTTTTCAGAACCCTTGTTCCCGGTATCCTTCGGGAATGCGCACGACCAGCACCGGGCGGTCGGTGCCGTGCAACACTTTGTGGGTGGTGGTGCCGAGCAGAGCCTCACCGATGACGGTGTGGCGATGGGAACCCATGACAATGAGGTCGGCACCGCTTTCGGCGGCTACTTGCAGGACGACCTGGGAGGGCTGCCCTTCCACAATGTGGATGGCACTCACCCGATTCTGGCCGCGCAGGTCGAGACAAGTCTCACTGCCGCAGAGGCGCTCGATGCGTTCCTGAAGGCGCTCCTTCGCCTTCTGCCGTGCCTGCCGGTGCAGCTCTTCCGCCTGCTCATGCGAAATATGCAGTTCCACCAGGCTTTGGGCGAAGGTGGGGAGCGGCTCCATGCCGTGCACGGCGATGATCGTCGCATCGTATTGCTGGGCCAGACTCAGTGCATAGCGGAAAACATAGGGGGCCGCCGGACCGAGACCGGTGGCATAGAGGATCTTTTCGATTTTCGGCAGCATCCTTTATCTCCCAAGGTTCATCAGGCGTTTGGTTCGCAGCACCTCTTAGCCGAAGAACACCGACGGCAGCCAGGTGATGATCTGCGGAAAAGTGATCATCAGGGCCAAGCCAACCAACTGGATGACGATGAACGGGACGATCCCCCGGTAGACGTCCCCCATGGTGTATTCCGGCGGCGCCACCCCTTTGAAATAGAAGAGCGCATAGCCGAAGGGCGGGGTCAGAAACGAGGTCTGCAGGTTGATGCAGATGAGCATGGCGAACCACAGGGGATTGAAGCCAAGTTCCATGGCGATGGGGGTGAAGATCGGCACCACCACCAGCAGGATCGCCGCCCAGTCGATGAACATCCCCAGAAAGAAGACAACCAGCATCATGATCGCCAGGACCACGTAGGGGCTGACTTCCATTCCGAGAAGCGCATCGGCAACGACGTCGCCCCCGCCGAGGAACAGAAAGACGACACTGAACAGTTTACCGCCGATAAACAACGCCATGATCATGGCAGTGGTGCGGGCGGTGGAAAGGGAGGCCTGGGTGATGACCGTCCAGGTCAGCTTGCGATAGGCCACGGCCAGGATCAGGGAGCCGACGCAGCCCAGTGCCGCCGCTTCCGTCGGGGTGGCGACCCCGGCCAGGATCGTCCCCATCACGACCAGAATCAGGCCGAAGGGGGGGACGAAGTTCTTCGCCGTCATGGTGAACTTCTGACCCACAGTGGCGGTGCGATCCGCCATCGGAATCGGCGGGCCGAGTTTGGGATTAAAGCCGCAGCGGATCAGGACGTAGGCCATGTACATGCCGGAGAGAACGAGGCCGGGAAGGATGGCGGCGGCAAAGAGGTTGCCGACCGAAGTCTCCTTTAACCCGGTGAGCCCACCGTAAACAACCAGCATGATACTGGGCGGGATGAGGATGCCCAGGGTGCCCGAGGAACAGACAATGCCGGCGGACATCCCCCGGTCATAGCCGCGGCGCAGCAAGGCCGGGCCGGCCATGAGCCCCATGGCCACCACCGACGCCCCGATGATGCCAGTGGTGGCGGCGAATACGGTAGATACAACAATGACCGCCAGGCCGAGGCCGCCGCGCAAGCCACCCAGGACAATATACAAGGCGTCGAACAACCCCTCGGACACCTTTGAACGGTCAAGAATCTGCGCCATGAAGATAAAGAGCGGTACTGCCACCAGGGTGTAGTTGAGAAAAATTCCCCAGGAATTGTTAACGAAGAGGTCAAGCAGCGCGGGAACATTAAAGCCGTTCTCAATCAAGCCGAACAGGAGTGCTACCGCAGCCAGGGTCACCGCTAGAGGATGGCCGAGGGTAATGGCGGCCACCAGGGTGAGAAACATCAGAACTGTCATGATTTCGGGGGTCATAGACTTCTCCGGGGCGAACTGCTGCGTCTATTCGGCACTGCGCAGGGATCGAAAGTCGTGGATCAGCTTGGCAACACCCTGCAGGAGAAGGAGGATGAATCCAAGGGCCATGAGGGCTTTGTACGGGTAGATCGACGGACCCCAGGAGGATGAGGCACGCTCGAACATGCCCCAAGAGGTCTTGGCATACACAACCGACCAGATGGAGAGTAACCCGATGGTTGGGATGAAGATGACCAGGTTGACGATGATCCGCAGAATGGTTCGCGGTCTTGGCGGCAGTCTGGCTTCGAACACGTCGATGGCCACATGACCATCATGTTTGTGGGTATGGCCCAAGGCCAGCATGAAATGGACGCCATACAGGAAGACGGTCATTTCAAAAGCCCAGGCGGTCGGCGCGTTGAATGCATAGCGCATCAGGACTTCGAAACTTATCACCCCGATCAGAGGGAGGATCAGGTAGGAGTTAGTGCGCCCCACAAATTCATTGAGCGCATCGATGAAGCGGGCGATCTGCTGCATGGGGGCCTCACAGGTACTTTGTGACTTAATGGAAGCGGCGGGGGTGGCGCCCCCGCCGCCGGTTCAAATACTTACTGCGTGCGCTTGCCTTTGATGAAGTCCTCGATGGGCCAGGGAGTGATGCCGCCGCGGATTTCACGCCAATCGGCGAAATCCCGCTTGAACTGCTCCTGAGAATCGAGAGTCTTTTTGGCATCGGGGTTCTTGGCTTTGACCTGGTCCAGATACTCTTTAGTCTTCTTGGCGAATTCGGTCATCGCCGCGTCATCCATGCGGACAAACTCGACCTTCTGTTTGAACAGCTTGATCGCCTCGATGTTCAGGTTCTCCTGCCAGGCGGTGGACCAGAGCTGGGTCTCCTTGGCGGCGATGTCGATGATCCACTTCAGGTCGGCGGGGAGTTTGTCGTAGGACTGCTTGTTGATGAAGATGGCGCACTGAACAGAGGGTTGGTGGACGCCGGGGGTCAGGACATATTTGGTGATCTCGTCGAAACCCATCGGGTAGTTGATGGCCGGGGTGGAGAACTCGGCGGCATCGATGACGCCGCGCTCGAGGGCGAGATAGATCTCGCCGCCGGGGAGCGGGGTGACGGAGGCGCCCAGCTGGTTCATGATATCCATGTACCAGCCGGGGGTGCGAACGCGCATCCCTTTGAAGTCCGACATCTTGGTGGCCTTCTTGTTGGAGAAGAAGCCCATCTCCTGGCCGCCGTTACCGGCCGGGAAGGCCACCAGATTGTACCGGCCGTACAGTTCCTGCATCTGCTCGAGGCCGCCGCGCTCATAGAGCCAGATGTTATACCCCTCGGCGTCCAGGCCGAACGGCACGGAGGCAAATGAGTTGAAGTTGTCGTTTTTCCCCATCCAGTAGCCCGGCCAATCGTGGCCGATGTCCGCCGACCCCTTGCTTACCGCGTCAAAAGATTCCATCGCCCCGACCAGTTCGCCGGCCGAAAAAACCTTGATTTCAAGGCGGCCGCCGGAAGCCAGGAACACCGAGTCAGCAAAATGCTGCGCCATATCGTAGAACAGCAGACCCTTGCTCCAGGGCATGACCATCTTCCAGCGGACTTTTTCCGTGGAAGGCTTCAGGGAGCGCATCTCCTTCTGGACGATCTCGCGGCGCTTGTCGGCCCCGAACTTCTCCCGTTGTTTCTTCTCCTGGGCAAAAGCCGTCGGCGCAATCAGGAAACTAAGCGCCGTGACCAGACTGACCAGCATTCTGAATCTCTTCATCTGCTCCTCCCGTAAAAAAGTTTTGGTCCGCGGGGGCCGGCCAACTCCGGCCTGTGAGGCTCATCCGCACTGCTTGATCTATTGGTAAGACCATTTGTGGGTAATACCATAGCCAATAGAAGTGCAGCCGTCAAGCAAAAATCAAACGCCGTTAGTGTCATCCGCTGGTGCGAGTCGCTGTAGCTTGCGAACCGTGCTGGCTTGACTTATTCCCAGGGCGGTCGCCATCCGCCGAGTCGAACCGTAGCGGCGACGCGCCTGCAGAAGGACCTTGCGCTCGTATTCCTGCAGTTGCATCTTCAGGGAGCCGGCGCTATTCACCATTGGCTCCTCCGCCGCCGGTACGGTACCGTCGGCATCGTCGCCGGCGGTAACCACCAGTCGCTCGACGGCATTTTCCAACTCGCGGATATTCCCGGGCCAGGGCAAGCTGGTCAGATAGTCCATCGTTTTGCGGGAGAAGATCCGGTAGGTCTGGTGCCGGCGGTTGTGTTTGGCCAGGAAAAAGTCGATCAGAGCGGGGATGTCGTCCCGGCGGTCGCGCAGCGGCGGAATCTGCAGCGGGACGACGTCGAGGCGATAGAAGAGGTCGGCCCGGAAGCGTCCCTCGGCGACCAGCCGGGCCAGATCGCGATTGGTGGCGGCGATCAGCCGGACGTCGATACTGGTTATCTTGCGTCCGCCGATCCGGTAATATTCCCGGTCCTGCAGCACCCCCAGCAGTTTGGCCTGGGTGTGCAGCGGTATTTCGGCGATTTCGTCGAGAAAGACGGTGCCGCTGTCGGCCAGTTCAAACAGCCCCGGTTTCCCCTTGCGGTCGGCGCCAGTGAAGGCGCCCGCCTCATAGCCGAACAGTTCCGACTCGAGCAGCGCTTCGGGTATGGCCGCGCAGTTGATCTGCATCAGCGGCTTCTCCCGGCGGCTGCTGGCCCGGTGGATGAGTCGCGCCAGCAGGCTTTTGCCGACCCCGGTCTCGCCGGTGATGAGCAAGGTGGAGTCCGATGGGGCGACGCGCAGCGCGACATCGATCACCTGGCGCATGGCGTCGCTGCAGGCGATCAGATCCTCCTCGGCCACCAGATGGTCGCGAGCGGTATCGTCATCGATGGTCTGCTGGTACTGCACCACCGTCAGGTCCCAAATGGTATTGACAATGTAGCGGATCTCGCCGCGCCCATCGAAGATCGGCCGCCCCTTCACCAGCAGCTTGCGGCCGGTGCTGGTCGAGTAGGTGGCGGTCACTGGCGCCTTGCGCTCGATGACGAGCAGACTGGCCGAGCCGGTGAAGTAGTTGTCTTTGCCCACCAGTTCATAGAGGCTGCGCCCCACCAGTTCTTCGCCGCGGATACCGGACATTTCCTCGAAAGTGCGGTTGACGGCCAAGGTTATCCCCCGGCCATCGACGATGTAGATGCCGTTATAGACATTGTCAAAAACGATTTCGAGCAGTTCCTGATCCATGGCTTTGCATCCGAGGTTAGGGGTTAGGGCTGACTGTTCCGAGGTCCCGGCCCCTCGCTTCTCAAGTCGCCGTCCAACCGCCATCCATGGTCATCATCGAGCCGGTGATGCAGTCGCCGGTCGAGGAGCAGAGGAAGAGGACGAGTTGGCCGATCTCCGCCGGTTCGATGAGGCGCTTGACGGCGGAGTTCTTCAGCATGATGGTTTCGATCACCTGCTCGGGGGTTATGTTGTGGACCTTGGCCTGATCGGCGATCTGGTTATCCACCAGCGGGGTGCGCACGTAGGCCGGACAGATGGAGTTGACGGTGATGCCGAAGGGGCCCCCTTCCAGGGCGGTGGTTTTGGTCAGACCGGCGATGCCATGCTTGGCCGAGATATAGGCCGACTTGAAGGGGGAGGCGATGAGGCCATGCACCGAGTTGATATTGATCACCCGCCCCCAGCGATTTTCCTTCATTCCGGGCCAGCAGTAACGGGTGAGCAGGAAGGGGGCGGTCAGCATCAAGGCGAGCATGAAATCCCATTTGTCCTCGGGAAAATCCTCGATAGGCGAGACGTGCTGGATGCCGGCGTTGTTGATCAGGATATCGACCCGGCCGCTCTCGCTCAGGGCCCTGTCGACCAGCCGCCGGCACTCCTCGCGGCGGGTCAGGTCGGTGCGCACGAAGGTGGCGCCGAGGGCCGCCGCTTCGCGCTGGCCAGCCTCCTCATTGACATCGGCCATGTATACTTTGGCGCCGGCCCGCGCCAGGCTCTGGGATACGGCCAGGCCGATGCCGCTGGCGGCGCCGGTAACGATGGCGACTTTATCCTGCATAGTTTCCTCCCTCTTGTAAGTCGTGGCTGCGGACCGATCGGTCAGATTAGTCCTATCCGACCGATCCGTCGGATAGGACGCGGCCAATCACCCGTGAATCACCTTCTCCCCGACCCGGAACGCGCAGCCGGTCTTGGCCCGGATCTCCTCCAGGCTGCTCCCCGGCGCGATTTCGGTCAGCAGCAGACCCTGCTGGTGGTCGATGGTGAAGACCGCCAGTTCGGTGACCACCATGTGGACCACGTTCTTGCCGGTCAGCGGCAGGGTACACTCCGGCAGAATCTTCGGCGACCCGTCCTTGGCGGCGTGCTCCATCATGACGATGATCTTCTTCACCCCGGAGACCAGGTCCATGGCGCCGCCGGGCCCCTTGACCATGGAGCCGGGAATCATCCAGTTGGCCAGATCGCCCAGGCGGGAGACCTGCATGGCGCCGAGTACCGACAGGTCGATATGGCCGCCGCGCACCATGGCGAAAGATTCGGCATTATCAAAATAGGCGGCCCCGGGCAGCGCGGTCACCGTCTGCTTGCCGGCGTTGATCAGGTCGGCATCGACCGCCTCCTCGCTGGGGAAGGGGCCGACGCCGAGCATGCCGTTCTCGGCGTGCAGGGTGATATTCACCTCCTCGGGGATATAGTTGGCGACCAGGGTCGGCATGCCGATGCCGAGATTGGCGTACATGCCGTCGACGAACTCCCGCGCCACCCGCCTGGCCATCCACTCCCGCTGCGGGGAGAAGCCCTTGGCCGACCCCTTGCCGGCGATGGTACGTTGCTCGATCACCTTGCGGTAGCTGCCACCCAGCAGCAGGCGATCGACATAGATGCCCGGCGTGTGGATCTGATGGGGATCGAGTTCGCCGATTTCGACGATTTCCTCCACCTCCACCACCGTCAGGCGCGCCGCCTTGGCGCACAGCGGGTTGAAGTTGCGGGAGGTCTTGCGGTAGATGACGTTGCCGGCTTTGTCCGCCTTCCAGGCTTTGACCAGGGCGAGATCGGCGGTCAGGCTCTCTTCCAGGACGTAGTCGCGGCCGCCGAAGGAGGCGGTCGGCTTCTTTTCTGCCAGCAGCGTACCGAAAGCGGTACGGGTGTAGAAGGCGGGGATGCCGGCGCCGCCGGCGCGCAACTTCTCCGCCAGCGTCCCCTGCGGGGTCAGTTCGAGTTCGAGTTCGCCGGAGAGGAACTGCTTTTCGAAAATGGCGTTCTCGCCCACATAGGAGGAGATCATCTTGCGGATCTGGCGGGTCTGCAGCAGCAGCCCCAGGCCGAAATCGTCCACGCCGGCATTGTTGCTGATGACCGTCAGGTCTTTCGCGCCACTGTCGCGCAAGGCCACGATCAGATGCTCGGGGATGCCGCACAGACCGAAGCCGCCGGCGGCGATGGTCATGC
>JACZKF010000472.1 GCA_014860175.1 Desulfuromonadales bacterium
CTTTTTCAACTGCCGGCAGGCAAGCGCCGGGGAAATCCTGTGGCGCGAAGGGGAGGGGTGTGACAGTCTCGCCATCATTATTGATGGGCGGGTCGATATCAAAAAGGCGACGGAATTCGAGGGGAAGGAGGTCATTGTCGGGGTGTACGGAAGGGGGAGCGTCGTCGGAGAGCTCTGCTTTCTCGACCAGGCTCCCCGCGAGGTCACGGTGGTGGCCCTTGAAGATACCAACCTGCTGCTGCTCACCCGAGACAATTTCGATCGTCTGCTGGAGGAGCAGCCGGCTGCCGCCATCCGGCTCCTGCAGGGGATGCTGCTGGCCGTCTCCAGTCGCCTGCGCAGCTGCTTCGATCGGCTTGCTTCGATTTTCTGACGAGTTGAAGCCGGAAAGCTAGAGAACACCAGAGAAAAATAAACCCAACTACATTAAATACAAGAACTTTTGTTTGGGTTGCCAATCGCCGAACGATCTGCTAGCCTGCTTATCGGTCCAGCAGCCATGAACTGGCTGCACCGTTTCTGGAGGTTTGCAGATGAAACTTGTCGCGCTCGCCCTGGCCGGCTGGCTCTCCTTTGGCGTCGCTGTCGCCCCGGCCTTGGCCAAGCTTCCGCCCCCTTCGTCGGTGGCGGATTTCACCGAATTCGAAGACCCGTTTGAAGAGGTCACAGCGGAAATTCCCGACCCCCTGGAAGTGGTCAACCGCACCGCCTTCGCTCTTAACGACCACCTCTATACGCGGATCCTCCAGCCGCTGTGCAGCGCCGCCTCGCCGAGCCTGCGCGGCTTTCTCGCCCGGGCCGCCGAGCGGTGGGAACAGTCGCTAACCTTGGGCGGGGCCGAACTGCAGTTTCAGTTCCGTGATGCCGGCAGTGAGATTGGCAAGTTTATCCTGCATGGATTGCTCGGCTGGTTGGACAAGATCGATCCAGAAAAGACCGCAGGGCTGGCCGCCGGCCACGAAGATTTTGATCACACTCTGGGAACCCTCGGCATCGGTTCCGGTTTTTACCTGGTGCTGCCGGTACTTGGGCCATCAAGTCTGCGCGGGGGGGTCGGCCGGGTTGCCAGCTTTTATCTCGACCCCTCTCCGAACCTGTTTGACCCGAGCCACTGCCTCCTGGTGGAGAATGAAGAGAAATCACTGCTGGACGGTCTGAAGGTCTACGAGGCGATCCGCCGCGACAGCCTCGACCCTTATCTGTTTATCCGCAATGCTTATGCCCAGCAGCGCGAAGCAGCGGGAAAATCGGTCCACTCCGCCCGCCCGCCGGTCTCTCCGTTCAAACGGATCGCCTCCTATTAGTGCCCCGACACTAGCCTCCCCCTTTGGCCGTGCTTTGCTGCACCATCCAGGCGGTCGCCCGGGTTACCTCCTCGCTGGTCAACGCCTCATGCCCCCCCTTGGGAGGCATGAGGCCAACCTCCCCACGAAAACCGTTGACAGCATGACGCACGAGAGTCGGCATCCCCTGGCGGATTCGCGCTCTCCAGGCCTGTCGATCGCCGACCTGAGGCGTCTCCTTCCCGCCGTCCTGATGGCACGAGGCGCAGTAGTTCTCGTAGATCAGGTACCCATGGTCGAGTTCTTCGCGGGAGATGGCGAAGCCTTCAGCGATCAGGACTTTTTTGGGACTGGCGATGGCCAGGAAGGCGAGGACCCCCAAGGCGATCACCAGGGCGAAATCCTTTCCTTTTAACATAACTCCTCCCCGGGAGGACGAACGATCTGGAAGTTCAGTTTAGCAGGCAATAACGTCCAGGCCAGGGCGCTACGGAAAGGATGAAGATTGACGCGTGGGCCCCCTGGGCGTATGTTGCACCTTTCTCCGGGATGCCTCATGAACCTGCCTGCCGACCAGAAATCGATCTACCGCTTTCTTGCTATCCAGACCATCGCCTCGGTGGTCGCGTTGCAGGCCTGGACGACCTTGTTCAATAATTTTGCGGTCGAAGTGGCGGGTCTCGACGGGCGACAGGCCGGCATCATTCAGTCTGTGCGGGAAGTGCCAGGTTTTCTTGCCCTGCTGGCGGTTTTTATTCTGCTGGTGATCCGGGAAGACCGCCTCTCGGCTCTTTCGGTCATCTGCCTCGGAACGGGGACGGCGCTGGCCGGTTTTTTCCCGAGCTTCACGGGCCTGATGTTTACCACCCTGGTCATGAGCTTCGGCTTTCACTATTTCGAGACCACCAATCAGTCACTGACTCTGCAGCATTTCGATTCTGGCACCTCGCCTCTGGTCTTCGGTCATCTGCGCAGTCTCTCGGCGCTGGCCAGCATCGGGGTCGGAATCTTCGTCTTCATTGCCAACCCGTTGCTTGGTTACACCGAGATGTTTCTGCTGCTGGGACTGTTGACCGTAGCCGCTGGTCTATGGGGGCTGCTGAGGGCACCGGCCAAGCGGGATCTCGTCCCCCAGCGCCGGCAGATGGTTTTCCGGCGCGCCTACCTTCTGTTTTATATTCTGACTTTCCTGGCCGGAGCGCGGCGACAGATCTTTGTCGCCTTTTCAGTCTTTTTGATGGTGAAGATTTTTGGTTTCACGGTGGCAGAGATCACCGGGTTGTTCGTGATCAACAGCTGCATCAATTATGTCGCTTCTCCCCTCCTGGGCCGGGCTATCGTCCGCTTTGGTGAGCGCCGGCTGTTGTCGCTGGAATACCTGGGGCTGATCTTTGTCTTTATCACGTATGCGTTCAGCGGTTCGAAGTGGGTCATCGCCGCCATGTACATCGTCGACAGCCTGCTGTATACCTTCGCCATCGGCATCCGGACGTATTTTCAAAAGGTAGCCGATCCGCGCGACATCGCTCCGAGCATGGCCGTTGGGTTCACCATCAATCACATTGCGGCAGTGATCATGCCGGCGCTCGGGGGGGTCCTGTGGCTGATCGACTACCGCATCCCCTTCCTGGGGGGGGCCGTCTTGAGCCTGATCTCCCTGCTGGCCGTGCAGTGGATCCCCCGGCATGCCGATCTGCGGGTGCGAATCGTTCAGTCGACGGTGTAAAGGGCGCTCTGCGGTTTGGTGTTGGCATAGCTGGAAAAAGCCGCCACCAGCTCCCGGCCGGCGGGACTTTTCTGGAAGGCCTGAGCATGCTCGACCGTATCGAAACCGAGCAGCAGTTGGACATCTTCCGCTCTGGCCAGCCAATCCATGGAGACACCTCCTTCGCTGCGATCGAGGAACCGCTGCTGATGGGGGAGATAGCTCCGGGTGATCGCTTCCTCACGCTGGGGTGGCTGAATCTGGAAGGTGATCTGCAGAAAGGCTCTTACCGCCGGCTGGATTTTGCGCATGCGCAACTCCTCTGCTCGGGACTGAACGGCATCTGGCGCGGCTGGACGATTCCAACGCTAGCACTCCGTGGGCCGGTGTCAATGAACCGCAAGAGTTGTCGCTGCCGGGAAAAAGAGCTAGGATACGTTAATCCGACTCCGAACGTTCCTCGTCAAGAATGAGGGGAAGAGTTCGGTCGCTGCCCAAAGGAAAGGCGAATCGCCATGTTTGTCGGCACCACTTTTTTCGGCAGCTTCGAATTGGCCGTCCTGGTGAAACTGGTACTTGCCGGGGTCGCCGGCGCCATGGTCGGCCTGGAGCGGGAAAAGCACGGCCGACCGGCCGGTCTGCGTACCCATCTGCTGGTCAGCCTGGGCGCCTGCCTGATGATGATCATCTCGGAGGCTTTTTTTCTGAAATACGGCGGCGTCGACGGAACCCTCTCGCCCGTCCGCCTCGACCCCTCACGGGTGGCCGCCCAGATCGTGGCAGGCATCGGCTTCATCGGCGCCGGTGTTATCCTCAAGGAGGGGGTTTCGATTCGTGGCCTGACCACCGCCGCCTCGTTGTGGCTGATCGCCGGCGTCGGGATGGCTTTCGGCATGGGGCTGTTCGGGGCGGGGGCCATGGCGACGGTGTTGGCACTGTTCAGCCTGGTCTTTCTCAAGCGCCTGGATCCTGTGATCAAAAAAGACCGCTTCCTCTATCTGACGATCGTTTCCGGGCTGGAGACCGATATCTTTCCCGAGCTGGAAAGGGTGTTCGCCGAGCGGCAGATGCGGATCTCTGACCTGGTGTCGAGCACTGATCTGATCATCGGTGAGGTCGAGTATCAATTCGTGCTGACCCAGCATCGTCATCGCATGGGGCGGGAGATGACCCAGGCCATTACCGCCTTGCCGGGAGTGCGCCGAGTCAGTTACAAATAATTACTGGTCTTCTGACCCCTCGCCCCACCTCTGGCGGTAATCGCTCGCCCGCCGCCCTGGGGCATCGGAACGGCGCTCCCATCTTCCGCTCAGGTGTGGTTCCTCACCGTAGAACTGGTGTATTTCCCGGGCCCACTGCCGGTCGCTCATTCGCGGTCGGTTCTGGGGGGAGAACCCAGGGGCGGTTTTCAGCCGTTCCCGGGCCAGTTGCAGGACGAACTTCTCCCCATTCTGGTCGAGACGCAGCAAACCCCAGGGCAACGGGAAGAGGCGATCGCCCATTCCGGCCAGGGCGCCGAAGGAGACGACGGCGTAAACCGTCCGACCGCTGCCGGATTCGATCACGATCTCTTCCACCCGGCCGAGTTTTTCCTGCAGTTGACTGACCACCGCCAGCCCGGTGAGCGATCCACTCGGTAACACCTGCTTCGGCTTGGTGCTGCCGGTTGTCGGCCCCATCGTCCCTCCTGAGGAAGTTGCCGCTCGGTTTGTTAGAATCATTCTAGCCGGGGGCTCAGGGCGGTCAACCGGTGGCAAAGGAGTCGAAAAGATGATTGACTGGAAAGGCTGCGGCCTTGCCGGCAAGGCGGTGCTGCTGATTTTGCTCATCCTGTGCAACGGCATGGCGGCGGCACCGGTGGCAGCCAGCCAGAAAGAGTTGCAACGGGCCTGGCAGGAATTTCACGCCACCGCCAGCGATCTGCCGCTGAAGGTGGTCTCCGCCCAGAGTGGGGATATACTGCGGGCCGAGGTCTCCGGCCTGGTCGACCAGCCGCTGCCGCTGGTGGCCGAGGCGCTCAGCCGGGTCGAAAACTGGTGTGAGTTTCTCCCTCTCAACTTCAACATCAAGGGGTGCACCTTTACCCCGGCTTCCCCTCCGGTGCCAGCCCTGCTTTCCCTCTGGGCCGGCCGCAAGCATTACCAGGAACCGGAGCAGGCTTATCGACTCCAATACCGGTTCCGGGTGGCCGAACGGACAGCGCGCTATCTGCGGATTGAAATCGAAGCGGAAGAGGGCCCGCTGGAGAGCCGCGATTACCACCTGCGACTGGAGCTGATGCCGGTGCCGGGGGGGACTTTTCTGCATTTCCACTCCTCCCACCGCAGCAGTCGGCTCAGCCGAATGGCTACGCGGGGCTACCTGGCGACTCTCGGCCGAGACAAGGAAGGGTTTTCGATTGTCGGTACCCAACAGGGTCGGCCGGTCTACATCCAGGGGGTCCAGGGGATCGTTGAACGCAATGCGGTGCGCTACTATCTGGCTCTGCAGGTTTATCTGCGCACCCTGGAGTTGCCGCCGGCCGAGCGCTTCGAGGCCCGGTTGCGTCAGTGGCACCAGCTGACCTCGAGTTATGGCGAACGCCTGTTCGAACTGGAGTGGGAGGAGTACCGGCAGAGCAAACAGCGGGAGAGGCGAAATCAACTGCGGCTGCAAGCCGACTCCGCCATCAGGTGAAGAACTGGTCGAATTCGTTCTGGGAAGTGTACAGTGCCAGTTGCAGGCGGTTTTTCACCCCGAATTTCTTATACAGATGATTGCAGTGGGATTTGACGGTCTGTTCGGTGATCCGGAGTTTTTCAGCAATTTCCTTGTTCGACAGGCCGCTATTCAGGCAGCGCAAAATCTCCTGCTCGCGGCGGGTGAGGGAAACTTCCTCACGTCCCTTGTGCAAAAAGGAATCGCGCAAGGTCTTGCGGTCGATCCACAACTCTCCCCGGTGGACCGAATCGAGGGCCTTGGCCAGCATCGACTCATCGGCATAGGCGGGGAGAAAGCCGGCGAAACCCCGCGATACCAGGTCCGACAGATCGCCATAAGAGGTGAGAACTCCGCGGTTTTCAACGATGCACAAGACTTTTGCCGAGTCGAACTGGTAGTCGGCCAGAATCTGCCGGCACAGCACCTGATCGGCCAGGATGAGATCGAGATCCGAATCGAGTTTGTCCTTGAGCTCTTCACCGCTGGTAACGACCCCCATCACCCGAATATCGCTGTCCCGTTCCAAAAGTCGACGCAATCCTTCGGCAAACAGGAGGACACGGCAGGCAATGAGGAGGTTAATCGGCATTTTTTCAGTCCAAAATTAAATTTTTCTCAGATCAAGATGTAAACCAAATCTGCCGGAATTCAACTGTAGATCGAAAAAAAACTCCCCCGAGGGTGTCGGGGGAGCTTCATCCAGGGCCCTTTTAATGCATATAGGCTTCGGTAACGTACCGTCGCATCATGACATGCGTGTTGAAATAGTAGGCATTTTTGCCGATGGCATTTTTCATGATCCGGATCCACCCAGGACGATCCTGGTAGAACAGGGGAAGGATTGTCTTCTCCAGCTTGTGGTAAAGATCAAAAACATCTTCAGCCGAGTGGTTGGCATCAACCGAGTTGTCCGTCGGTGCCGGACCGATGCCCCAGCCGGTGACCCCTTCGATATGCCCTTCGATCCACCAGCCGTCGAGGACCGAAAAGTTGGGGACCCCATTGAGCGCCGCTTTCATGCCGCTGGTGCCGGAGGCCTCCAGGGGGCGCAGTGGATTGTTAAGCCACAGATCGACCCCCGGAATCAGGCGGGAAGCGACATCCATGTTGTAGTTTTCCAGATAGACACAATCGATCCGGCCCCGCAGCCGCTTGACCTGGTCGATAATCCGGTGGATAACCTCCTTGCCGGCCCGGTCCCGGGGGTGAGCCTTGCCGCCGAAGACCAGCTGCAGTTTCCCCTCCCCGATCTCGAGCAGCCGATCGATGTCACTGAAAATCAGGTCCCCGCGCTTGTAAGTTGCCGAGCGCCGGGCGAACCCGACCGTCAACAGCTCCGGGTCAAGGCGGACTCCGGTGGTCTCTTCAATGTACTGGAAGAGGTAGGCCTTGGCGCCGCAATGAGCGTCCCAGATCTCCTCGTCGGGGATCAAGTCGACCCGCACCAGCAACTCCGGTTCCTTGGCCCAACTCGGCAAGTACTGGTTGAACAGGTTGACAAAATAGGGGGACGCCCAGGTGAAGGGGTGAATGCCGTTGGTGATGGCGTGAATTTCGAAACCGGGAAACAGGACTTTGGAAACCTCGCCATGCTTTTTGGCCACTCCGTTGACGAAGCGGGAGAGATTCATCGCCAGCATGGTGGTATTGAGGATCTCCTTGCCGGCCAGCTCCTTGAGCAGGGGGAGGGGGATCACCTCACCCATAATGCGTTGGACCAGGTCGTAGGGGAAGCGGTCATGACCGGCTTCCACCGGCGTATGGGTGGTGAAGACGCACTGCTCGGTGACCCGGCGAGTATCCCAGGAGGCCCGCTCGTCCCAGGTGTCTTCCACCGGTCGGCGGGCCCGGGTGAGCAGTTCGAGAGTCAGGAGACTGGCATGCCCTTCGTTCATATGGTACTTGCGGATGCTGAAGCCGAGGGTATCGAGCAGGCGAGCGCCGCCAATGCCAAGGACGATCTCCTGTTTAAGTCGATAGCCCTGATCGCCGCCATAGAGTTCATCGGTGATGCGCCGGTCCGAGTCGTCATTGCCGGGGATGTCGGTATCGAGAAAGAGCACCGGCACCTGCCCGCCGGTGGGACTCTTGACCCGATACAGCCACGACTGCACCTTGACGTCGCGCCCTTCGATGGTTACCAGAGTCTTGCCCGGCAGAAGTTCCATGAAGGTTTCCGGTTTCCATTCCCGGGGGTATTCCTGCTGCCACCCTTCGGCGTCGATGGTCTGCAGAAAGTAGCCTTTACGACAGACCAGGGTGACCGCCACCATTGGCACTTTCAGATCGGCGGCCGTCTTGATGGTATCGCCGGCCAGCACCCCCAGCCCTCCGCTGTAGGTGGGGATATCGTTGCTCAGGCCGATTTCCATGGAGAAATAGGCGATCTTTGGTTCCCGGGTGAAATTTTTCCAGTCGCTCATTCGCTCCCTGCCTCCCTCAATGCAGCTGAATTCCCCTACGATACCAAGATTTTGCCACTTCCGGCAGAAAATTTTCGACCCCATTCCCGCCGGAGCAGTTACCTGACTTGAGTGCTTTTAACTTGAAATTCCTGGGCAGTTTGTGAAAAACTTAATGCAATCTGCGCCAATCTCGTCTATTTGGAAGAAGCGATGTATTTACATTTTTATGGGTTTGCCGAAAAGCCCTTCAACATCACCCCAAATCCGCGCTTTATTTTCCTGAGCAAGACCCATCGGGAAGTTTTCGCTCATCTGCTGTACGGTCTGCGCCAGCAGTGCGGTTTTATTGAATTGACCGGGGAGGTCGGCACCGGCAAGACCACCGTTCTGCGAACCTTGATGGCGGATCTGGAAAAAGAGAGCTACCGCCTGGCCTATATCTTTAACCCGAGCCTCGAACCGATCGAACTGCTCCAGTGCATCCACCGGGAATTCAGCCTGGCCGCCCCGGCGCAGGCCGGCGCGGCCGATCTGGTGGCGATTCTCAATCAATTCCTGCTGGCGGAAAACGCCGCCGGCCGCACCGTGGTGCTGGTCATCGATGAGGCCCAGAACCTGACGCCCACAGTGCTGGAGCAGATCCGACTGCTGTCCAACCTGGAGACCGAGGCCGCCAAGCTGATCCAGATCGTGCTGGTGGGCCAGCCGGAGCTGGAAGCGGTCCTGCGGCGCCCCGACCTGCGCCAGCTCAATCAGCGGATCACCGTGCGCTACCGACTGCAGCCCCTTGATTTTGTCGATACCGAGGCCTACATCCGGCATCGGCTGAAAGTTGCCGGCGGCGGTGCGGAAAAGGTCAGCTTTTCCCCTGCGGCGATACGGGCGATTTTCCGCCACACTCGAGGACTTCCGCGGTTGGTCAATATTCTGTGCGATCGGGCTTTGCTGATTGGTTACATCGAAGAGGCCCGGGAAATTACCGCCCATCATGTGCGCACTGCCAGTGGTGAGTTGCAGCGGGAGGAGAACCGCCCCCGGCGGTGGCGCTTCGCCTTCGGCTGGGGGGTGTCGGCCCTCGCCCTGCTGGGAGTTCTCTGGCTTCTGCTCCCCCTGCAGGTGAGCCGAACCGTCGTTGAGCCGATTGCTGCCGCTTCCCTTGCCGTCCCCTACGAGTCACTGAAGGTCCCTTCCCCCCGTCTCACTGCCTTGCACCAGGACTTGAGAAGGCTCAATGAAGGGGAGAGCGCCGCCCTGGCTTTCAACGCCCTGGCTCGGCTCTGGCAAGTGCGGCCGATTCGGGCTGGCGGCCGCCTGCAGATCCCCGAGGAAATGCAACAGGTCGTCGATTCTCGTGGCCTGCAGCTGACCGCTTTCGAAGGGACCCTGCCGAGCCTGCAAGCCCTCGACTCACCAGCGTTGTTGGAGATACCGGTACCCGGCCTGGATGGCAAACGCTACCTGGCGGTGACCCGCATCGCCGGCGGACGTGCTTTTATTGCCCCCCCTCTGGGGGGAAGCGACTCCGTGGCCCTGGAAGAGCTGGATCAACTCTGGTTCGGCCGCGGCTACTTTTTGTGGCGCAACTACCTGGGGCTACCGAATCTTCTTCTGCCGGGGGCCGCCGGGGAGGCGCCAACTCAGTTGCAGGAGCTGTTGCGTCAGGTTGGGCTCTATCAGGGGCCCCCTTCGGGGGTCTTCGATGCCGACACGGTTCGCGCTATCTCCCGCTTCCAAGCCTCCCGCGGGATCGTCGCCGACGGTCGGGCCGGGCCCCAGACGTTACTGCTGCTCTACCAGGCCGATCGGCGTTTCGTGGTGCCACGGATGAGCGCCACCGGAGAAAAGACGTGAGCTCGATTCTCAAGGCTCTGCGCAAGCTCGAAGAAGAGCGGGCCCTTCGTCGCGAGGGGAGTATCGATATTGCCCGTGACATTCTCCGCCGGCCGGCCTCCCGACCTCGCCGTTCTGCCTGGAGGCTAGGCTGGCTGAGCGCTCTGGCGGTGATTCTCCTCGGGGTTGCCGGCTGGGGGCTCTCCCTGGTGCTGGCTCCGGTCCCTCGCGGCATCTTTCCACCCCCCCATTCTGCCGTTGTGGTGACCGAAACGACCGCCGGGATCCGTTCCGGACCGGCCAGCAGCACCGTGGAGCCGACCGGGCTTCTGGCTGGCGTCGGGGCAGAACCGGAAGTCGTGACCGAGCTGTTGGGGGAGGATTTCCCGGCCCGTCCAGCCGTTGACCAAAGGCAAGCCGTTCCGACCACCAGCTTGGCAAAAGGCACTCCCCCGCCGGCTATGCCGCCGCCTCTACCCCGGTCCAAGGC
>JACZKF010000045.1 GCA_014860175.1 Desulfuromonadales bacterium
TTACCGTTCAGTGTCGGACCCATTCTATTCTCCTTCCGGCCCTTCCGGCGTGGCTGCTTCTGCCCCCGGTTGTCCCGGGGGCAGGGGATAGCATCAGACGGCGGCCTTGGCTCTGGCGTCGGCAGCGGTCATGGCGGTGACGAGTTTTCCCACCAGTTCCTCCGCCACCGTGCGAACCCACGGTTGCACCAGGCGGTTGATAAGGGGGCCCAGGGCGCCGCCGGCATCAAATCCGACTTCGGCCAGGATCTGGCTGCTGGTTCCTTCCCCTTCGGCCAAACGCACGACCCCGTAGCCGGTAACCGGCTCGTTCAGCCCCCGCATCTCGAAGGCGACGCGTTCGCGCTGCTCCCATTCGGTGATGGTGGTGTGGAACTTGGTCAGGCGCGAGAAGGGTCCGAATTCCCCCCGCACCGTCCAGATCGATTCTTTGTCGTTGATCTCCTCGTGGGTCTGGTATCCCTTGACCATAGGCGCCCAGTTGCTGAAATCCTTGATGAAGTCCCACATGGTATCGAGGGGGATCTCCACGCTGGTGGTGTAGTCGACCTTAGGCATGATTTTTATCCTTTGCTGAGAGAGTTAGATGGGGCCTCCGGGGAGGGAGAGGCCGGCCTCTCCGGAGGCCGAAGAAGCTTCCGCCGGTCACTTCTGCTTCTTCGATTCCCCTGCGGCATGAATTCCGGCGAGATAGCCGAAGGTGACGCTCAGGCCGATGCAGGTGCCGCCGCCATAGTAGCTCGGGCCGGAAACGGCCGCGGCCGTATTCCCCACCGCGTAGAGGCCGGAAATGACCCGGCCGCGCACGTCGAGGACCTGGGCATGCTCGTCCGTCCTCGGGCCCCCTTTGGTTCCGAGCGAACCCGGGTACATCGGCGCGGCATAGAACGGTCCTTTCTCGATCGTCCCGAGGTTCGGGAACTTCGCCGAGACGTCGCCGACGAAGCGGTCGTAAGCGCTGTCGCCGCGGCCGAAATCGCGGTCTTTGCCGTCACAAACAAAGCCGTTGAAGCGCTCCACGGTCTCCAGCAGGCCCGCGACATCGATCCCCAGCTTCTCGGCCAGTCCTTCGAGGGTGTCATCCTTGATGAACCAGTCGGGGTCGGGATCTCCCGGAGAGACGGTCAGCAGGCTGTATTTGGTCCGGTACTGGGAATCGAGAATCGCCCAGGCGGGGAGATTGCGGTAGCCGGTACCGTTCTCGTTGAAATTGCCAAAGGCCTTGCCCATGTCGTTGTAATTGGACGCTTCGTTGACGAAGCGCTTCCCCTGGCGGTTCACCAGGATGGTGTGCGGGCAGGCCCGCTCCGCGATGCACAGCTGGCTGTAGGGACGCCCCTCGTATTCTTCCCCGGGGACCGAGGTGGTCGGCATCCACCAGACTTCGCTCATGTTGGCCAGGTCGGCACCCACCTCTGCCGCCATGACGATGCCGTCCCCTTCGTTGTGCGGGGGGGTGTTGGGGTGGGTGAGAACCCCCGGCAGGAATTTGGCCTTGAGGCTCTCGCTCCACTCGAAGCCGCCGCAGGCGAGAACAACCCCACCGTTGGCCTTGACGAAGAAGTCCTTCCCCTCGCGCTGGGCGCGAACCCCGACAATGCGGCCCTCCTCCCGGATGAGTTCCACGGCCGGGGTATCCACGAGCATCGGAATGTCGCGGTCGAGGCACGCCTTCATGCAGGCGCCGATCAGGGCATTCCCCTGAACCACCTCCCCGTTGTCCATGCGCCCCATGATCAGGTCGATCGGCAGGTTGGCCGGGTTGATGTTGACCTTGTACTCGCCCCAGAGCTCCTCGCAGGTAACCGCCGCCATGAACGGGAGAGCATTCGGGCGAACCTTCTCCTTCCATTCCCCGAGCAGGTTGATATCGAACACGCTCGGCTCGATGGAGCGGCCGCCCGGCTTGGCCCCCGGCTCTTCCGGGTGGTAATCCGGCATGGTCATCGGCGAATAGCGGACCAGCGTATGGCTCTCGAGATAATCGAGGGCCTGGTGGGCGGTATCGACGTAGGTCTCAACCAGGCGGTCGTCGGCACGCCCGGCCGTCAGCTTCTTGCAATAGGCCAGCGCCTCTTCCCGCGAATCGGGGATGCCAAGTTTGGCCATGTGTTTGTTCAACGGCACCCACATGGCGCCACCCGAAACGGCGGTGGTCCCGCCCAGCTTGCTGCTTTTTTCGAGAATGACCGGTTTGGCCCCCTTGTCGTGGGCCACAATGGCGGCGGTGAAGGCGCCCCCACCCGAACCAACCACCACCACATCCGCTTCCATATCCCAATCCCTCATCTTCATCTCCTTTGGCGTTTTCGGTAGTGCGCTCTTCCTGTCCGGCTTCCCCGGTCACCGGGCGGCGAGGCTCCATCCGCTGTTATTCCCTAGGCACTCTTCGTGCCAATTGCCCCGGCCGCCGGACGCCGTCGCAAGTCATTTATAAAACAATGTTTTTTATTTTACCCTGGTGTGCATTTGGGGATTGCCGCAGCGGCCAAGCTGTGCTATTTAGCGGAAGCGTGATATTTAGCGGCAAGAACCGTCCGCACCTCTCCCCTTCAGAGGACCCATGGAAGAAAAAGACGATCATACGGGCACTACGACCAGTGCCGATTTACCCGGAGGACTTCCAAATGGAGAAGACCGGGAGAGCGGTCGCCCCCCGGTAAGAATCGACGAGTATCTCAAGCTGGAAACCCTGCATGAGCTCCTGCGCTTCGAGCGGCTCCTTTCCGAGATCTCCTCCGTCTACACCAATCTGCCCGCGGGCGAGGTCGACAAGACGATCGAATTCGGCCTGCGCCGCATCGGCGAATTCCTGGGCGCCGACCGCTGCAATCTCGTCCAGTTTTCCCGGGGGAACTGGGAAGCGCACATCTTTCATTCCTGGGTGCAGGAGGGGATTGCGCCGATCCCCGAATTCCACGCCCCAATCAATGAGCTCTTCCCCTGGTTCGCGCAGAGGTTCACGGGCGGGGCGGTGGTGCAGTTTTCGCGGACCGAGGACCTTCCGGCCGAAGCGGCGATCGACCGGGCCGCCCTCAACGTCCTTGGGGTGAAATCCCAGGTTTCCGTGCCGATCGCCGTCGGCGGCAAAGTCGTCGGCGCCCTGACCCTGGCTACCGTTCGGGCCCACCGGGCCTGGCCCGACGAACTGGTACAGCGGCTTCGCCTGGTCGGGGAGATCTTCGCCAACGCCCTGGTCCGCAAGCAGAAGGAGCTCGAAATCCAGGAGGCGTTCCGGCAGATCAAGGAACTCAACCAGCAACTGGAAGCCGACTGCACCTATCTGCGCGAAGAGATCGACTACAATTACGATCTGCACCAGATCATCGGCCAGAGCCATCCGCTCAAGTCGGTGCTGTTCAACATCCAGCAGATCGCCGCCACCGACACCACCGTGCTCATCCTCGGCGAGACCGGAACCGGCAAAGAGCTGGTCGCCCGCGCCATCCACGCCGCCAGCCACCGCCGGGACCGGCCAATGGTCAAAGTGAACTGTGCCGCCTTGCCGGCCAACCTGATCGAAAGCGAACTGTTCGGCCACGAGAAGGGGGCCTTCACCAGTGCCCAGGCCAGACAGATCGGCCGCTTTGAACTGGCGGACCGGAACACCCTCTTTCTCGACGAAATCGGCGAACTGCCCCTGGAGTCCCAGGCCAAGCTGCTGCGGGTCCTCCAGGAAGGGGAGTTCGAGCGGCTGGGGAGCTCCCGCACCATCAAGGTCGATGTCCGCATCCTGGCCGCCACCAACCGCAACCTGGAGGAAGAGGTCCGGCAGGGGCGCTTTCGGCAGGATCTCTGGTACCGCCTGAACGTCTTCCCGATCACTGCCCCCCCGCTGCGCCAGCGGCGGGAGGACATCCCCCTGCTGGTCAATCTCTTCGTCAGCAAGTTCAGTCGGAAAATGGGCAAGAAGATCGAGCGCATCCCCTCGGCCGTCCTGCGCGCCCTGCAGCATTACGACTGGCCGGGGAACGTCCGGGAGTTGGAGAACGTCATCGAGAGGGCGGTCATCAACACCGGCGGCCTTTCCCTGCAGCTGCGCGACGACCTGAAAAACTCTCTTGCCCCGGGGATGACGGCAGGCCCGAGGCAGACCCTCGAGGAGGTCGAACGCGGCCACATCGTCCAGGTGCTCGAGGAGACCCGGGGGAGGATCGAGGGGTCCCAGGGGGCCGCGCTGATCCTCGGGATCAATCCCTCCACCCTGCGTTCCCGCATGCGCAAGCTGGGGATCCAGGTCAAGACGGTGGTCGATTGACAGCGTCGCGCGACCGCCGTCGTAGAAGCGGGGCAGCGGTTGCGAACCCGGTCAGGAGCCGACGACCCGGTACAGCCCCAGCACCGAGCGCCCATGGTCGATGAACCGCTTCTCGTCCGCGAGGGCGTCGGCGACCACCGCCGGCTGGGCCATGATCGCCATGAAATCCCCGATATCGCGGTAATACCCCTGCGCCGCCCCCTCGAAGTCGACAATACCGAGGCCAAGGGCCCGCCCGGCGGCAGCGCTCGCCTTCGCATCGGCATGGAACTGCCGGTACGCCCGGAGAACCGGGACGGTGCGGGCGACTTCGGCATGCCGGTTGAGCCAGTAGTCGTGGAACTGCGGGGAGGTCAGGGCGGGCAGGCGGCGCAGGGCAAAGATGAGGAGCAGCGGGCACTCGCCGGGGAGGATCACATGCTCGGTGCCGGCGATGACGGCCGATTTTTCGGCAACGATCCAGTCGGCCAGGTTACGGACGACGCCGGCGAAGAGAGCGGTAAGCTCGGCCCAATCGCCGCCCGGCGACCCGACTTCGAAAACGGCCTCGAAGGATGCCGGTTCGCCCTTCATCTCCGCCGCATGGACGGTCTGCGCCGTCGGGTCATCGGCGAGGCGCACGGCCCGCAGGTGCCGCGCGTCTCCGGGGAGCAGCGCCCGCACCCGCTCCCCTTCGGCGGCCAACCGGGCGTCGAGATCATCGAGGGATTTCCCCGGTCGGGCGGCCAGCAGCAGTTGCACCTTCCTGTACATGGCACCTCCTTGCGAAAGACGGGATCGCGCCGGGGCGGGG
>JACZKF010000473.1 GCA_014860175.1 Desulfuromonadales bacterium
GGTGGGGTGACGTCAACCACGAGATCAGCGAGGAGCACTACGACCGGCTCCGTGCCCGCCTTGTGGACTACGTGGCCGACAGGCAGCTGTACGCGCAGGACATGTACATCGGCGCGCACCCGAAGCACCGCCGCAGTCTCCGCGTCTACACCGAGACCGCCTGGGCCAGCATCTTTGCGCGCAACCTGTTCCGCCGGCCACCGCGGGAAGACCTCGCGTCCTTCGTCCCCAACTTCACGATCATCAACGTGCCCAGCTTCCAGGCGGATCCGGCCACCGAAGGCACCAGGACCGGCACGGCGATCCTCCTCCACCTGCGACGGATGGAGGTCATCATCGTCGGCACGATGTATGCGGGCGAGATCAAGAAGTCCGCGTTCACGGTCATGAACTACCTGATGCCGGACGAGGGCGTGCTGCCGATGCACTCCTCGATCAATGTCGGCGAGCGTGGCGACGCGTGCGTCTTCTTCGGCCTCTCCGGCACCGGCAAGACCACCCTCTCCACCGACGCCAGCCGCAAGCTGATCGGCGACGACGAGCACGGCTGGGACGACGACGGCATCTTCAACTTCGAGGGGGGGTGCTATGCCAAGTGCATCAACCTCTCCGCCGACAGCGAGCCGGAGATCTACGCCGCCATCCGCCGCAACGCCCTGCTGGAGAACGTGGTGGCCGACGACGACGGTCTCATCGATTTCGACGATCGTTCCAAGACCGAGAACACCCGCGTCTCCTACCCGATCGATCATATCGACAACCATGAGCCGTCCCTCAAAGGGGCGCACCCGAAAAACATCATCTTTCTCACCTGCGACGCCTTCGGGGTGCTCCCCCCGGTCTCCAAGCTGACCCGGGAGCAGGCGATGTACTATTTTCTCTCCGGCTACACCGCCAAGGTCGCCGGCACCGAGCGCGGCATCACCGAACCGCAGGCGACCTTTTCTGCCGGCTTCGGCGAGGCCTTCCTGCCGCTGCACCCGACCGTCTACGCCCGGCTGCTCGGGGAGAAGATGGAGAAGCACGGGGTCAACGCCTACCTGGTGAACACCGGCTGGGTCGGCGGCGGCTACGGGGTCGGCAAACGGATGAGCATCAAGGCGACCCGCGCCTGCGTCAATGCCATTCTCGACGGCAGCATCGAGCAGGCCGAGTTCGAGCAGACCCGCTGGTTTCGCCTGCAGATCCCCAAGGCGCTCCCCGGGGTCGACAGTCAGCTGCTCAACCCCCGCAACGCCTGGCCCGACCAGCCGCTGTTCGACGCCACCGCCAATCGCCTGGCGGGGATGTTCATCGAGAATTTCAAGAAGTACCTCCTGAACAGCGACGATTTCGACTTCACCAAGGCCGGGCCGCAGCTGTAGCGTTCAGAAACGCAAAAGAGAAGATGAAAAGGGGGGGGCCGGGCCGGCCCGCCCTTTTCATCTTGCGCGCCACCCCGCCACCGAGCAACACTGAAGCTATGTGCCTGATTCTCCTCTCCTGGCGCCAGCGCCCCGACACCCCCCTGCTGTTGGCCGCCAATCGCGACGAGTTCTACGCTCGGCCGACGGCTCCGGCCACCTTCTGGCCCGAGGCGCCGCAGCTCCTCGCCGGCCGGGACCTGGTCGGCGGCGGCACCTGGCTGGGAGTCGCCACCGATGGCCGCTGGGGGGCGGTGACCAACTACCGCGACCCGGCCGAGCACCGCCCCGGCGCCCCCTCCCGGGGAGATCTGGTGCGCGACTACCTGCTCGGCGGCGCCTCCCCCCGGCGGTGGCTGCAGCAGATGGCGGCCGGTGCCGACCGCTACCCCGGTTTCAACCTGTTGCTCGGTTCGGCCGACGAGCTCTGCTACTTCTCCAATCGCCAGGGGGTCATCCGAAGCTTGCCCCCCGGCCTTTATGGGC
>JACZKF010000474.1 GCA_014860175.1 Desulfuromonadales bacterium
AGTCGGCAGCGCTCCGACCTGCGCCAGCAACAGCAGGTCCTCCAGCAGATTGAGCATCTTCTCCCCTTGTTTTTCGATCTCCTGGAGCAGATCGAGGGCCGGTTCGTTGAACTGCTCGCCATGCAACTCCCGCAGCAGATCGACATAACCCAGAATGGGGGAGAGCGGGGTGCGCAGATCGTGCGCCGCCATGGAGACGAAAGCATCGAGCTCCCGGTTCGCCTCCCGCAGCTTTTCCTCCGTCTCCTTGCGCTCGGTGATGTCGCGAAAGACCGCCAATTTCTGCAGAGAACCGTCCGGGGCGCGCAACGGGGAATGAACAACTTCGTACAGACCGGCCATGGCGGAGAGAAAGCGCTCCTGCCGGGCGGTGGCTCCGGCACTGACCTGTTCCATCGGGCAGTCGTCGCAGGGAGCCTGTTGGCCATAAAAGACGGCGTAACAGCGATGTCCCGTCAGATCGCCGAAAGCGGCGATCATCGCCCGGTTCATGTAGACGATTTGCCGATCGGCGGCGCAGATATAGGCAAAGTCGGCCATGGCGTCGAGCAGGGCACCGAGCTGGGTTCGTTCGGCCTCCAGTTCCGCCGTGCGTCGGCGCACCGTCCCTTCCAGCCGGGTCGACTGCCGTCGCAGAGCCTTCTCGAGCCGGCTCTGGCGAGTCAGGTCGATAAACGACTCGATTCCACCGACCACCTCCCCGGAGGCGTCACGCAGATAATCAACGTTCTTGAGCAGGGTGATTTTCCGGCCAGCCCGGGTGCGCACGGTACAGGCGGCGCCGATGACCGGCTTCGGCAGGCGTTCATCGAACAGCCCGCACCCTTTTCCACAGGGCATCCCCTCGAGGAAGGAGCAGTGGCGACCGATCGCTTCGGCGGCGCTGTAGCCGGTAATCCGTTCCGCTTCGGCATTCCAGTAGACAATACACTGGTCGAGGTCGACCAGGAACAGACCGCTGGGAATGGTCCGCAATACCTGATCAAGGGAGAGGCTGGCAAGGAGCTGGTGGATGTTCATCGGCATACTCATTTTTGGTGGCAACGGAAAAGGAATTCCCCCATTATCCGCATCGCCCAGGCTATTGTCAAAATTTAATGATTATTGGGCAATAAAGTCCGGACGGGGGGCACGCCCCAGCACCGCCACCCCGATTTCGGCCGCGCCACCCCTTCGCAGCAGGCGACTGCACTCATCGACCGTGGCGCCGGTGGTGAGGACATCGTCGAGCAGGAGAATTTTCCTCCCCGCCACCTCCTCCTGCAGGCGAAAGGCCCCGCCCAGGTTGTGCCGGCGGGCCTCGGCGCTCAGCCCCTGTTGCGGCACCGTGGCCCGGGTGCGAACCAGCATCCGGGCGGCTACCGGCACCCGCCAGCAACGGCCGAGTTGGCGGGCCAGCAGCAGCGCCTGATTGTAGCTGCGCTGGCGCAGACGGCGGCGATGCAATGGCACCGGGACGATCAGATCAGGGACGTAGCCCGGCCGTTCGGCAGCCACCGCTTCACCCAGCAGGCGGGCCAACGCCCGGTCGAGGCCGATGGCCCCTTCGAATTTGAACCGGTGCACCGCCTCGCGCAGGCTCTCCTGGTAGAGGCCGAGCGCGCTCACCCAGGCAAATGCCGGAGGTCGCCGCAGGCAAGCTTCACAGCGGTGATCGGTCCCATTTTCGGTCGGATAGGGAAGGGAGCAGCAGGGGCAGCGCGGGGAGGAGCAGGGGTGAATACCGGCCAGGCAGCGCTGACAGAGG
>JACZKF010000475.1 GCA_014860175.1 Desulfuromonadales bacterium
GCCCCAGACCCAGGGGCAAACCCCACCACCGGTTCATCTGTCGCATCGTCGATCTCCCATGCCTGCGCATCATCGGCTTTCACCCGCAGGGGAGGCCGGTCTCTCCCCTTCTTTCAAGGCGACTTCCACCGCCCCCTCTGCCGCCGGCGGTTCGCCGGGTGAGCTGTCGGGCAGCGGAGCGTCCTCTTCGACCATTTCCCCTTCCACCGGCGGCAGCGCCGGCGGCTTCTCCTGTTCGAAAAGGTATTCTTCGAGGGAGCCGAGAACGCTGCTCGGCTCTTCCTGTTTGGCGTAGCGGGCGGGGACGAATTCGGCCAGTTTCTGCAGGCTGCGGTCGATCCAGAGGTTGTAGATCCCGAGGGGGATCAGCTCCAGATTTTTTTGGTGGACGGTGATGGCCTGCTCTTCAAAGGGGTAGGCCTGTTCTTCGATGGCCAGTTCATACTGTTCCAGCTCCAGGGGACTCAGCCCTTCGGGGCGTTCGGATTCCATCAGCGCCTGGCTGAAATGGGCGTAGATCTCGGCCAGATAGAAGGTCGCCGCGGCCGTGACCTCGCCGACTTCGTAATCGACCAGCTTGCTGAACTCCTGCGTCGCTCCCCGCATCAGCTCCCGCTTCTTGCGCAGGTTGGCCTCGAACGGCTTGACCAGCCGTACCTGGGTGAACTGATCGTATTTGGGGCCGGCCAGCACCAGGGCGGCGGTGGCGGCCAGATAGCGGGTGCGCGGGGTGCGCCCCTTGCCGGCGGCGGCATCGACGGCGACCATCTCCCGCAGTTCGGCCAGGTAGAGTTGCTGCTCGTCGCGCCCCTTGAGAATCTGCGCAATTTTGTGACGCGTCTCCAGGTTGAGCTCGGCCGGCTTGGGGAAGTAACCGACGTAGCGCCGGTAGACGTCCAGGGCGCGCGGCTGGCTGCCGGCTTCTTCGTACAGTTCGGCGGCGATCAGCAGCGCCTCGCGCCGCACCTCTTCGTCCCGCGACTCGGTTTCGATCCGTTCGTATTCCTCCGCCGCCTGCGCCAGTCGACCGTCTTCCCGGTAGACAAAGGCGACCTTCTTGGTCACTTCGGGCTGCAGGGGATGGCCAGGGAAGAGGGTGCGGAAACCGGTCAGGACCGCCGCCGCCGGCTGCCACTCCTGGAGCTGGATCAGAGCCGCCGCGCCATCGTATTCGGCCGTTGCCCGGATCTGGGAGTTCGGCGCCATGCGCCCGACCCGCAGAAAGTGGTCGGCGGCTGTGCGGTAGTCCTCGGCCAGGTTCGCCGCTTCCCCCTGCTTGTAGATCGAGGCGGCGAGATTGTCGAAGAGGGGGGCCCGGCTCTGGTCGTCGGCGGGAAGGAGGGCCAGCACCTGGACATAGGCGGTTTCCGCCTGGCTGTAGCGAAGCAGTTCATACGAGGCGTGGGCAACCACCAGCCAGCCTCCGCGGCGAACCTCCACCTCGGCCCCTGGGAACTTCTCGATGAGGGTGTGGGCGGCCGCCACCGCCGGTTCGAACTCCTTCATCTCGAACAGGTCATCGGCGGCGGCGCCGAGGACGATCGCCGCCTTTTCGTGCTCCGGATAGCTGTCGGCGAACCGCAGCGAGCTGCGTACCACCTCGCGTTTGACCGGCTCGCGCCCGGCTGGCGCCGTGATGGCGAGATGCTCCCGGTAGGCGAAAACGGCCGCGTAGCCGGCGGTCGCCGACTGCTCGTGGCGCGGGTAGTCATAGGCGGTCTTCTCGTATTCGACGGCGGCCTGGTGGAACGACTTGTTCTCCAGCAGCAGATCGGCCAACTGGTAGTTGATCGCCGGCGATTCGCTGTCGCTCGGAAAGGAGGCGAGAAACTCCCGGTACCAGTGGCGCGCCTGGTCGAAATTGCCCCGCTTTTCCTCGGCCTGGTTCGGATCCTGGTAGAGGGCGTGGTAGTGATTGGCCAGATCGGTCAGATTGGTTTTCAGGTAGCGCAGGACGTCCGGAAAGGCGCCGGGCTCGAAATGCTGCCAGTACTCGGCCTGCAGCCCGTAGGTGGTGGCGAACTCCTTTTTCGAATCGATGACCAGGGTCGGGAAGCCGCCGGCGATATTGATCTCGATCACCCGCATGTGGAAGTGTGGCGACACCTTGTGGAACGGATTGCGGCTGACGAAGGCCTGGTAGCTGGCGGTGGCGTCGCTGTAGCGGCGCTTGTCGAAATAATAGTCGCCCAGGTGGCTGTAAACGCGGTCTTCGTAGCTGCGCTGGCCATGCTGGGTGAAGTAGTCGACCACCGCCTTCGCACCCCCCAGGTTGGAAAAGCCGAGGCTGATGACCCGGAAGGCATCCTCGATCCGCTTGCGTTCCTGCTCATCCTCGGTCTGGGCGAAGTCATAGCCGACCGAAACCTTGTAGTCGAGCAGGGCGATGAACCGATGCAGCGCCTCTTCATAGAGGTCCTGCTTGTAGAAGGTCCACCCCAGCTTGTACAGAGCGAGCTGATAGAAGGAGGAACGGACGCCGATATGGACGATGCTGGCATAGGCATCCTCGGCGTCGAGGTAGCGCCGATGGACGAAGAAGTATTCGGCGCGCCGGAACTGCACCTCATCCAGGTAATGGGAGTGGGGGAAGTCGCGCACCAACCGATCCATGACCTGCATCGCCTCTTCGATCCGACCCAGCTCCTCGTAAGCCCGGGACATCTGATAGAGGACCTGGTCGTTGCGCTCATAGAGCGGATACTGATCGAGCAGCTTGCGGT
>JACZKF010000476.1 GCA_014860175.1 Desulfuromonadales bacterium
CCCAGCCCCGTCCCTCCATGCCTTTTGGTGAGCGAGGAGTCGAGCTGGGTGAATTTGCCGAAAATCCTCTCCAGCTGATTCTCCGGAATCCCCTCGCCGGTATCCCGGACGGAGAAGAGGATGAGCCGCTGCCCGGCCGCGGCCGGTTGGTCGACCAGCCGGGCCGTTACCTCGACCTCTCCCCGTTCGGTGAATTTGACCGAATTGCCGAGAAGGTTCACCAGCACCTGCCGCAGCCTCCCGGCATCCCCCTGCACCTGCTTCGGAACGGCGTCCTCGACCCGCCAGGAAAGCTGAATCCCTTTCTCCAGGGCGTGGGAAGAGACCACCTCGACGGCGGTACTGATCACCTCGGCCAGGGGAAAGACCTCCTTCTCGAAGCGCATCATCCCGGCTTCCAGGCGGGAGAAATCGAGCACATCGGCGATGATGCGCAGCAACGATTCGGCCGACCGTTTCGCCATCTCCAACAGCAGCCTCTCCTCGTCGCCGATCTTCATGTCGAGGACCAGCCTGAGCATCCCCAGGGTTCCCCCCAGCGGCGTCCCTGGCGGCGGAAAGCTCGGCGGTTCGCTCCCTGACCACCTGTTCAAGATGCTGGTGGTGCTCCCGCAGTTCGGCTTCCGCCTTCAGTTTGGCCTCGATCTCGGTCAGCAGCTTGGCGTTCAGTTCTTCGACCGCCTCCTTGGCTTTTCTCAGCCGTTCGATGACTTCCCGGTTTTCGAATCTGAGCTGCAGCGAGCTTCTGTTTACCGCATAGTTATGCTCGGCTATCCGCCAGAGCAAGATGCCGAACAGGGTGGTCATCGCCGCCATGGCGTAATAAAAGGTGTCGCTCATCAGGAGAAAGTGCAGGGTGATCGGGAGAAGAGCGGGGAAGCTGAAGGCGGCGTAGGCATATTTTACCGTGGAAAAAGTTGACGACGCGCCGGCAGCCATCCCCCCCAGTACGAAGGCGATAAAAACCTGGTGGGCCAGGGAAACGTCGGCAAAAGGGAAGAGACCGATGCTCCCCCAGGCGGCGCCGATGGCGATCAGACCGACCAGAAACCGCTTCGCCCAGAGGGGGGCCGCTGCCGGCTCAAGTTCGACCGCCCGAAACCGGAAGATCAGGAAAATTCTCAAGAGGGTGACGACAGTGATGACCGAAAGCCACGGGAGGAGAAGACGGTACGGCATTGCATGTTTCATGATGAAAAAAACGATCAGGGAATTTACGAAAGTTGCCAGGATGCCTAACGGCGCCAGGGCGTAGAGCTGTCTGACCTGCTCGGTGAGGATCTGTTCTTCGTACCGATCGTGGCTGACGGACTTTTCAGTCGGGATATGTTCTCGCTCTTCGGCCATGCCTCTCCCGTTGGGCCCAGGGGCAACTGCTTACGCTTTCATCGTATCACCGGCAGAGGGGACAAGTCAGGTCGGGGGAGAATTTGGTGAGGGGTGGTGGACCAGGAAGAGCAGCCGATCGAAATCGATGGGCTTGGACAGATAATCATCCATTCCCGCCTCAAGACACTTCTGTCTGTCGGCAGCCATTGCATAGGCGGTTAAGGCAATGATCATCGTATGCCCCCCCCTCCCGGTTTCCTTCTCCCGGATCAGATGGGTCGCGTTGAGCCCATCCATGACCGGCATCTGCAAGTCCATCAATATGATATCGTAATCGCTTCCCTCCCACTCCTCCACCGCCCGCCGGCCGTTATCTACCGCGGTGCAGGCGATGCCTCGGCGGGAGAGAAACATCACAATGAGTTGGCGGATAGTCGGGTCGTCCTCAGCGACCAGGACCTTCATGGCCCCTCCTTTCGTCGGCCGCGAAAAAGGCTTTTTCTGGCTCTAGGGTAACACCGGAGGAAGGCAAGTAAAGTTGGCTAGCAGAGCGGCTCCCGTCGCTTCATTGCGCCGACCTACCGTCAGCGAACCGGATCCAGCCTCTCCATCCTCGACGCCAACGCCGGTCCCCGGGCCGTCTCCTCATGACGGAAAAAGACGAAGGTTTCCCCCCAGCCCGCGGCGGCCAGCTGCCGTTTCCATCCCTGCAGCTCCGAATCCGTATAGTTGCCCCGTCTGAGCCGGAGATAACCGAAGTCGGTGGTGGCGATGAACGGGGGTGGCGGGGCGCCGTCGTGGTCGGCCAGGCAGAGGGCGCAGCTTCGCTCGCGCAGAACGGTATAGACCTGGTCATTGAACCAGGACGGATGGCGAAATTCAAAGGCGGCCCGAATCCGGGTGAGCGGCGCCAGGAAATCGGCCAGCAGAGGGAGGTTGCAGGGGAGATAGGGGGGGAGCTGAAACAGGACCGGGCCGAGCTGGCGGCCAAGAGCCGAAACTCGCGTGGTGAAAGCTGCCGTGGTCTCTTCCGCATTGCGAAGCCGCTGACGGTGGGTAATCAGGCCGGGGGCCTTAAAGGTGAAAACGAACTCTTCCGGCACCTGCGAGCGCCACGACTCGAGGACGGTCGGGGCAGGCATCCGATAGAAGGTGGCATTGATCTCGACGGACGAAAATCTGTTGGCGTAAAACGGCAGCATCTGCCGCGTCCCGAGCCCCGGCGGATAAAACTTCCCCAGCCACTCCCGGTAGGCGAAGCCGCTGGTGCCGACCCGCAGCTTCATCGCCGGCGGCGGGTTTCCCGACTGACTGGTCATCGGTTCCTCCAGACTCGCAGGGAGATCCCCCGAGATGGTCATCCCCTCTGAAAGTACCTTCAGGCGGGGCTCTGTCAAATCTGGAGTGTCCTTCGGAAAGGCGTGCCTATGCTTCGCTCACCTGCTCCCGGTGGCGGGCAAGAAAGTGTTGGCCGAGGGTGTCGGCATCGGGCAGACCGAGGGCGCGGGCGAAGGCGACGACGAAGCCCCGCAGGTAGACCGGGGCGGGAAGAGCCTGATGCTGCTCCGCCTCGATCTGGGCCAACCGCATCGGGCTGACCTTGGTGCGGGCGGCCACCTCCCGCAGCGTCAAGCCGGCAGCCTCCCGCCGGACCTGCAGAAAACGGCCGGGGCAGGTGGCGGGATCGGGTTCTTCTGCCGCTGCGCCGGTGGTCACGGCGAGCGGCGCCAGGGCTCGGCCACGATCGGCCGAAATCAGCCGGTAGGCGGCCTCCAGTCGGTCGAGCAGCGCCTGCCGGCCGCCGGCGTCGAGGAGGCTGTAGGTGGCCAGGACCGCCTCACCGTACAGTGCCTGCTTGCGGCGAAAGGCGCGCTCCACCTGCAGTGGCGGGGCGTTGACGGGGAGATCCAGGCAGCGGTAAGCATCGGCGAGGGGGATCTGGCTCATGATAGCTCTCCTTGCGGGTCGAAAAGCGGGCCTGCCAGGGCCTCAACGCCGGTGGCAAAAGCCGATTGGGGATAGGCGAGCAGGACCGGTTTCTTCCCCTGCACCGCAGCGAGGACCTTGTCGTCATGGCGCAGCGCGCCCAGACAGCTGCTCTCCAGCCCGAAATAATCGTGGCAGGCTTCCGACATCTGGGCACCGAGCAGCATTTCCTCCTCCCGCCGCACCTGATTGACGAGCAGGCGTGGGGCGAACAGGCGCAAGTCCCGGGCGATGGCGTCACCCGCCTGCGGGTCGATGTCCCCGATTTCGGCGAGCAGGTGGCGCGGCGTGCGAATGCCCCGGGCCACCTGCTCTTCCATGGCGCGGCTGGCCAGTCGCGCCGCCCCGGCCCGGGCGAGGGCCTGCTTCAAGCGGCGGAAAAAAGCGGCCTTGAGAAAATGGTAGGCGTTTTCCACCGAGGTGGGGACCGGCGCAACCACCACGATCGTTTCCCGGGCGGCAAGGAAGAAGTCAAGGACCGTGAAGGAGGAGCCGGCGCCGAGATCGATGAAGATCTCATCCGCTTCGAGACTGAAGAGCTGACGGATCAGCTTCATCTTCTGAGCATGTTGGGGGTTGGCGATGTCCAGCAGGCTGCCGGCGCCACTGACCAGGTGGAGGTTGGGGACGGCGGTCGGCAGCAGCACTTCGCCCAGGCCGGCTGCCCGGCGCAAAAAGATGTCAGCC
>JACZKF010000477.1 GCA_014860175.1 Desulfuromonadales bacterium
ATCGAGCAGCAGCGGCAGGGGGACCCAGAGGGCCGACACCGCCTCCTCGCTCAGCATCAGGAGGGGGTCGGGGGGGACCGACCAGACGAAGCAGGAGACGATGATCGGCAGGTGGGCGCCGGAGATATCGTCCAGGCGGCCGAGATAGAGCGCCTGCTCCAGCGCCACCCCGATCTCCTCGCGGACCTCCCGCTCCGCTGCCTGCCGGGAGCTGGCGTCGGCCGGTTCGACTTTGCCGCCGGGGAAGCCGAGGTCGCCCGACCAGGGGTCGCCGTCGCATTCGGCCCGTTCGATGAACAGCATCTCCGGGCCGCCCGGGGTCGGCCGCAGCAGCAAGGCGACGGCCGCATGCCGCCTCCCATCGAGAGGAAGAACGGTCGCCTGATGCACGCTGAGAACGCGGGCAATAACGTCGATGCTGGGGTTGGCTAAAGATTGACCGCCGCCGCTCTCGTATGTCATCTTTCTGGTCATAACCTCTGGTGAAGTCGTATGCAGATCATTCAGCCGCTGCAGCGGGAAGAGATTTCCGAATGCCTCTACCTGCCGGGGCGGCGCAAGCGTTTCGCCTCTTTCCTGGCGGCCGGGGTGAGCGGGGCCGAGCTCTCGAGATTGCTGGCCGAAGGGTGGCGCAAGTTCGGCGTCTACTTCTTCCGCCCGGAGTGCCCCCAATGCCGCGCCTGCATCCCCTTGCGGGTGCCGACCGCCACCTTTGTTCCGTCGCGCAGCCAGCGCCGGGTGCTGCGGCGAGGAAGCGGACTGCAGAGCTCCTTCGGGGGGCTGCGCTCGGCCGAGCAGATCTACGACCTGTACCGGCGCCATTCGCTGGAGCGGTTCGGGCAGGAGAGCGACTGGGACGAATTTCTCCTGACCTTCTATCTGCCGTCCTGTCCCGTTCTGCAGTCGGAGCTGTGGCTGCAAGGGGAGCTCGTCGGGGCCGGTTTCCTCGATGTCGGGGTCGACTGCCTGAGCAGCGTCTATTTCAGCTTCGATCCCCGCTTCGCCCACCTTCGGCCGGGAACTTTCAGCATTCTGCAGGAAATCGAGGAGGCCCGCCGCCTCCGGCTCCCCTACTACTACCTCGGCTACTACGTCGCCGGCTCCCCGCGCCTGGCCTACAAGGACCACTTCCGCCCGCGCCAGCACTATGACTGGCAAACCGGCTGCTGGCGGGAAGCCGGCCTGCCGACTGACTACCCCTCCGGCCCGACCTCGTAAACCATCTGCACCGTCGCCCGCACGGTCACTTCCCCCGGGGCGATCACCGGCGCCGCGTCGGTCATCGCCATCTCGGCGGTCTTGAAACGCGCCATGGGAAGCGGTTGGGCGCTCTCCTGGTCGAGATGGAGCGACAGGACACGCACCAGGCGCACGCCGGCGGCCCCCGCCAGCGACCCCGCATCGGCCCGGGCCTGAGCGGTCGCCTGGCGGATCGCCTCGGCGCGGTGCTGGCGTGGATCGGCCAGGTCGAAATGCAGGGATCCGACCTCGTTGGCGCCGGCCTCGGTGGCGGCGGCGATCAGTTTGCCGGCCAGCTCGAGGCGGCTGCTGCGGATCTTGAGGGTATTGACGACCATGTAGCT
>JACZKF010000478.1 GCA_014860175.1 Desulfuromonadales bacterium
GTCGTTTGGGCATAAGTTCGATCCAGCTTCCTACAAAAACCAGTTCATGCATAAAAGCAAACCCCGCTTCCGGAAAAGCGGGGTTTGTCAGTGATCTGAAGCCCCCGGAGAGATACTCCGGGGGCTTCTTGCATTGACCCCCCCTCCTTCCTCCCTCGGCTTGAAATCAGCCGCCGATCTGGTAAGTTTAAAAATCCCAATTAAATATCCCTAGCTGTTTGACTTCAAAAATAGAAAATTTAAATTAAAAAATCTTGACTATGGATTCTGCGTAGTCAAGAATATGGAGGTTTTTCACACCGGGCCAATGTCGGTCAAAGGTTCTGGGTCGGGGCTGTCCCGGTCCGCAGTAGAAAAGGGGAGGAGTCGAATGAAGATGAGGAAATGCGTTCAGCTGTCGCTTGCGATTCTCGGCTTGCTGGTTTGTGCCCTGCAGCCGGCCCCGGCCCAGAGCGCTGGAGGAGTCTCGGGGTTGGCCTCTGGCGATTGCGTCAAATGCCACGAGAAAGAGCCGGCGCAAATCGAGGCCCGTGGGGCGGCGCACAAGACTCAGATCAACTGCCAGTCGTGCCATCTGGGGCACCGCCCGGCTGTTGCATCCAACATCCCGGCCTGCAGCATGTGCCATTCCGGCACCAAGCACTATCAGCTGGAGGGGTGTCAGACCTGCCATAATCCGCACCAGCCGATGGACATCGTCCTGAGCGGGGAGCTGAAAGCGCCGTGCCTGACCTGTCACGAGGGGCCAGGACAGGAGATGGTCGCCAACCCGAGCAAACACGGGGAAGTCTCCTGCAACTTCTGCCACGCCGAAAAGCATGGAGTCATTCCGGAGTGCGTCTCGTGTCATCAACCGCACTCCGCCCAGATGGCGCAGCCGGATTGCCGCACCTGCCACCAGGCCCATCAGCCGACCCGGCTTACTTACGGGGCGCAGACCGGCTCGGTACTTTGTGCCGCCTGCCATCAGACCGCTTTCGATCAACTGGCCGCCTCTCCCACCAAACACCGGGATCTTGCCTGCGTCAGCTGCCATCAGAGCCAGCACAAGATGATTCCCCAATGCAACGACTGCCATGGGATGCCGCACGCCGAGGGGATGCATCAGAAGTTCCCCAAATGCTTTGATTGCCACAGTATCGCCCACGACCTGAATAGCTGGCCGGAGAAAAAACAGGGGAAGGCGGAACCCAAGAAGGAAGCCAAACCTGAACCGAAGAAAGAAATAAAGAAGAAGTAGTGCCGGTGGCGACTTTTTGCGAATTTCTGCCCGGAGCCGCAGCTGTCCATCCGGTTCCGATTGATTGGGCTGACAGGGGGAGAGAAGAAAAAAATGAAAACAGTATGGAGTGGAGGCAAAACTTTGCTGCTGGTGTTGGCTCTGGGGGCAATCACCCTTTCGGGGCTCACTTCCAGCATCGCTGCCGGCGCGGCGGAATCAACTCCGGTAGCTGCTGGATCGTCGTTGTACGCTGCCGACCCGGTTCCCCTGACCCCGGTGCAATGTGGCCAGTGCCATCTGAAGCATTTCCGTGGGTTGCAGAAGGAAGGTGGCCGCCACCAGTTTGAATGCCAGGGCTGTCATCAGGTTTTTCATGCCTACAACCCCGTCAAGGGGAATTATGCGGAGTTGATGCCCCGCTGTGCCGACTGCCACGCTCAGCCGCACGGGGAAAAACACGTCCTTTGTTTATCCTGCCATGTCGACCCCCATACCCCGCTGCGAGCTCCGGCATTCTCTCAGCTCAAAGCGGCCTGCGCCGACTGTCACGCCGGAGCGGCCGGCCAGCTTAAGCAATTTCCGAGCAAGCACTCCGAGCAGGCGTGTGCGGTCTGCCATTATGACCGGCACGGTTACATCCCCTCGTGCTTCGAGTGCCATAAACCGCATTTCCCTGAGCAGCCGCTGGCTGCCTGTGCCGAATGCCACCCGGTGCATGCGCCCAAAAAAATCAGCTTTACTCCGACGACTGAAGCGGTCATTTGCCAGGATTGCCACGGCGAGGTATTCGGGAAGTGGCAGAAATCTCCCAGCAAACACGCCCAGGTCAACTGCACCAGTTGCCACCGCCAGCATGCCGAGATCCCTTCCTGTGCCGAATGCCACCAGTCGCCCCATCCCGAAGCTCAGCTCCGGATGTTCCCCAACTGTCTCGACTGTCACCTCGATGTTCACGATCTGCCGGTGAAAACCCGGTAACACCAGCTTCATTTCCGTCCTTTATCGGGCTGCAGCATCGCTGCAGCCCGAGCTTTTTGCGCCCGTCTTCACTTGATTCTATCGATATTCCCCACCTTTGGTTTAAACCCCGACAACAAACTCCCCAATCCAGGTTTTTCTCATTACTATGGCTTGGATTTTGCTTGATTTGGAATGGTAAATTAACTTTCTTAATGGAGGACTGGGATGAGGAGCAACTTGAAGACGGTTCTGTTCTTTGCTTTTTGGTTCTGGGGGGCGATTTTCGTCCAAAACGGATTGGCTCAGGTGCTGGACATTGAGGCTGCCGAACTCAAGAAGCTGATGGATACTACCGACATTGTGGTCATCTACCCCTTGAGCCCGCTGGAGTTCGATAGTCTGCACATTGTCGGCTCGATCAACATCCCGCTTGAGGAACTGGAAACCAATCTCCCGGCGAACAAGGCGCAGAGGCTGGCGTTTTACTGTCTGGGGCGAACCTGAACGGCCGCCCCTGAAGCCGCTAGTCTGGCGGCCAATGCCGGCTATAAAAACGTCTATCTGTTTCGTGAAGGGATCCCCGGCTGGATCGGTGCCGGTTTCTCGACTGTAAGTACATCCCAATTGCCGGAAGCGGAGATCCCCACCATTACCACCGCCGACCTCAAGGCGATGCTGGATGGAAAAGAAGATTTTGTTCTGCTCGATGTGCGAGCCACTTTCATGCAGAAGTTCACCATCGACGATCCCCGGTGCAAGGAGGTGTCGCTGAACGCCTTGCATCTGAAATGGAAAGAAATACCACCGGGCAAAAAGATCGTCCTGATGGACCATATTGGCAAGAGAACCCAGGTGGCGGGGCGCTTCCTGGCCGGCAAAGGGTTTAAAAATTTGGTGAAAGTCAGCGGCGGCTATTCCCAATACATCAAAGACGGGTATCCGGTGAAAAAGTAACAGTGGCAGCGGTCGATATCCACCGGAGCAAGAAACTTCGGTGGACATCGACCGCTGCACGGGGGAGATGCAATGTTCAGTCGTTTCGGTGTCGCTTTCAAGCTTCTGGCCGGCTTTGGCCTGGTGCTGAGTATTTTGGCGGTGATCAGCGGGTTGAACCTGGTCGCTGCCCGGCAGATCAGCTCCCAGGTGGAGTTGGTCAAGGAACAAAGTTATCAGAACGCGGTGGGGGCTATCCAACTCGTCAACCTCGCTGAACGAATTTTGGGCGAACTGCGCAATGCGGGCGAAGCTGCCGATATCCGTCCTTTGGCGGAGGCGGAAAAAGAATTCGAACGGTTTAAGGGGGAGCGGGCGGCATTACAAGATCGAGGTCTGCCAGAGCTGACGGCGGCGAAGTTGAACGGCTTCGGTCTTGCCGTTGAGGAGGCCTTTGCCACTGGGGCGCGGATGATCGGCTATGCGGTCGAACAGGAGTTTATGGTTTACGTGCCGGAAAAACGGAAATTCGACCTTCTGGCGACGGATGTCGCAACCATGGGTGAAGCGTTGCGCAGTGAGGTGTCGGGCATTCTGTATTTCGATCTGGAGCAGATTAACAGCGCTTCCAGCCGTTCGGTCCGGATAGGTACTTTTCTCACCCTGTTCGGTATCCTTCTCGGCATCCTCCTGGCCTGGGGGATTTCACGCGATATCTGCCGTCCCATCACTCAGGTATTGGCCATGATCCGGGAGTTGGGTCACGGCAACCTGGCCGAGCGCCTGGCGCTGGCGCGGAAGGATGAAATCGGCCAGATCGCTCGGGCCATGGACGATATGGCCGAAAGCCTTCATACCCTGGTGGGCAAATTGAGTCATTCGGCGACCGAACTTAGCCAGGTATCCTCCGACATCTCCATGGCTTCCGGCAAGGTCAGCCACGGAGCTCAAGTTCAGGCCGAGGGGATTGCGGCCACCTCGGCCGCCATCACCCAGATCAGCACCTCGTCCGAGGAGATTGGCCGTGGGGTCGAGGTGCTGAATGTCGCCACCACCGAAAGTACCTCCTCGGTGCTGGAGATGGCGGCCAGTATCGAGGAGGTCGCCTCCCATGCCGAAGAGTTGGCGCAGGCGGTGGAGAAGGTCAGCTCTTCCGTGGCGCAGATGACCGCCTCGATCCGCCAAGTGGCGGGGAGTGCCGGTGTTTTGCAGGCCTCTTCCGACTCCACCGCCTCTTCTATCGCCCAGATGGACGCTTCCATCCGGGAGGTTGAGCAAAATGCCCGCGATACCGCCGGGATCACCGAGAAAGTGTGTCAGCATGCGGAAAGCGGCAAAAGCGCCGTCGACGCCACCATCAACGGTATCAAAGAGATCCGCTCCTCGGCCCAGGTTCTGTCCGAGGTGATCAATACCTTGTCGCAGCGGGCGAGCAGCGTTGGGTCCATCCTCTCGGTCATTGATGACGTGACCGACCAGACCAATCTGCTGGCTCTCAATGCGGCCATTATTGCCGCCCAGGCCGGCGACCACGGTAAAGGGTTCGCTGTGGTCGCCGGTGAAATCCGGGACCTGGCGGAGCGGACCAGTCTCTCGACCCGGGAAATTGCCAGCGTTATCGGGGGGGTGCAGGAGGAGACCCGCAAGGCGGTGGAGGCGATCGGTCGGGCTGAACGCAGTGTTGGTGACGGGGAGCGGCTCTCGTTGCAGTCGGGGGAGAAACTGGTGCAGATCGTGGCCGAAGCCCGGCGGGCGATGGAGCAGATGGAACGAATCTCCCTAAGTACCGCTGAAC
>JACZKF010000479.1 GCA_014860175.1 Desulfuromonadales bacterium
CAACAGGAGAGAAGGCGATGGAGCAGCTGACGGTCGGCCTGCAGTAGCGCAGCTACCCGATCTGGATCGGCGGGGGGATTCTCCCGCGGCTGGGGGAAGCGCTGCAGGCGGTGCGGTTTCCGCGGCGCACGGCGGTGGTCACCAACCCGACGGTGCAGGCGCTCTATGGCGAGGCGGTGCGGCAGTCGCTGGCCGCCGCCGGCTTCAGCGTCACCCTGGTGATCGTCCCCGACGGGGAGGAGTACAAAAACCTGGCGACGCTGGAGACGATCTACGATACCCTGATCCGCCAGAACTTCGACCGGACCTCCGGCCTGATCGCCCTGGGGGGCGGGGTCATCGGCGATCTCACCGGCTTCGCCGCCGCCACTTTTCTGCGCGGCATCCCCTTCGCCCAGGTCCCGACCACTCTCCTCTCCCAGGTCGACAGCTCCGTCGGCGGCAAGACCGGAGTCAACCACCCGCTGGGGAAGAACCTGATCGGTGCCTTCTACCAGCCGCTGCATGTGCATATCGATGTGCAGACTCTGCGCACCTTGCCGCCCCGGGAGTTCGCCGCCGGTCTGGCCGAGGTGGTCAAGTACGGAGTGATCCGGGACCGCGATTTCTTCGCCTGGCTGGAGCGGTCGAAGGAGGGTCTGCGCCGGCTGGAAGAGGCCGAATTGGTGGAGGCGGTTAAGAGGTCTTGCCAAATCAAGGCGAATATTGTAGAAATTGACGAACGCGAAAACTCCCTGCGGGCAATTCTCAACTTTGGTCATACCTTTGGCCACGCGGTCGAGACGCTGGCTGGCTACGGCCGGTTCCGGCACGGAGAGGCGGTCGCCATCGGCATGGTGGTAGCGGCCACCGCCGCCAGTGAGCTCGGTCTGTGCCGGGCCGAGGAAGCGGCGGCCATCCGCGATCTGCTGGTCGCCTTCGACCTTCCGGTCACCCCCCCCGATTTCCCCCTCGCCGCGTACCTGCAGGCGATGGGGCGGGACAAAAAGGTGCGGGAAGGGGCTTTGCGCCTGGTTCTCAACTGCGGCATCGGCGATTGCACGCTACGGACGATCGCTGATCCCGAACAGCTGTTCACGTCGGTTCTCGCTCGCTTGCCGTCCCTGTAGGTGATCTCATGTCTGCCTCGTTCGACCCGTCCCTGCTCAGAAAGATCGTCAGTTGCACCGAAACGCTGGTCAGAGACCCGCAGTCGGCGGTCTTCGTGCAGCTCAGCGACGCTTATCGCCAGCTGGGGATGCTCGAAGATGCCCTGGCGGTGGCGAACAAGGGGGTGACGGCGCTGCCGCAGTATGCCCCGGGGCTGCTGGTGCTCGGGCGGGTCCAGTTCGAGATGGGGCAACTCCAGCCGGCGCGAGCGACCCTGGAAGCCGCCCACCTCCTCGACCGGGGCGACCTCGGCGTCCTGCGGGGGCTGGCCCGGGTGCTGGTCGCCTGCGGTGAAAAGGAGCGGGCCTGGGAGATCCTCGAAGAAGGGGCCCGGCTGCATCCGGGAGACGGCGAGATCCGCAAACTGCTGGCTACCCTCCCGCCGCGCGCGTTGCCGGCCGGGGCGGGGGCGACGACGTCGGAAGGGGAGCCGATTGCCACCCCGACCATCGCCGAAATCTATCTCAAGCAGGGGTTCCCCCAACGGGCGCTGAAAGTGTACCAGGACCTGCTCAAGGCCAATCCGGAAAACCAGGGGTTGCGGCAGAAACTGGTCGATCTGCAGCAACTGCTGCGGCAGCTGGAGACCCCTCGCCCGGTGGTTGCCGCGCCCCCACCGGTG
>JACZKF010000480.1 GCA_014860175.1 Desulfuromonadales bacterium
AAATAGACCCGGAGTTTTCCCCGGGTCTTAGCCAATCGAGATGTCCTGGATGGTTCAGCGATGGGTGAACGCTTCTTCCTCTTCCTCCGCGTCATCTGGCAGCAGAAATCCCATTAGCGCCGCCAAATGGCTGTTGAGTCCCCGAATCTTCTGCCACCCCTTGACCGCCGCCAGCGAAACCTTGCGGCGGGGACGACTGCCGCTCTCCCCCTCTTCCGCTTCGACGATCAGCGGCGGGATGCTGATGTCGGCCAGCAGGGCGCTGCGGTGCTGGATGGTGGAGAGGTAGAGGTCGCGGCTGCGCACCGAGTCGATCCACCCCCGCAGTTCGGGGAGGGACGACTGGGCGGTCTTCTCCTTGCCGGCCGCCGGCAGGACCGAGAGGAGCTCTTCCTTGAGTTCGCGGAAGCGCCCCTCGTGCAGGGCGGCGTTGATCACCGGACTGCTGGCCAGCTGCCGCAGCTGCCTGGCGGTGGCGGCGCCGAGGACCAGGCTGGAGGCGGCGATCCTCTCCGGACAGCGGTCGAGAAGGTCGAGCAGGACGATCCCCCCGAGACCGATGCCGAAAACGACGGCGCGGCCGATGCCGAGGAAGTTCAGGAGAGAGGTCGCCTGCCGGGATGAGGTGGCGAGATCAAACTCGGCCGTCCGTTTCCCCAGGTCATCGAGGTGGGTAACGATCACCCGGTAACCGGCCTGGACCAGAGGGGCGAAGAGGCTGCTGATCTCGCGGCTGGAGGAGCCGTCATGGAGCACCAGCATGGCCGGTCCAGAGCCTGCATCTTCATACCTGATTATCACATCATTGAGAGTCGCCTTCATTTTCGGGCTCCTTGAGAAATGGTTAGATCATGTGTCTCTACCAATAGCAATCTGCATACCAATGTTCTACAATCTTTGATGTAAATCGGAATTCCTGAGAAAATCCGAAAGGTTACTCGAGCGATACACGCCTACAGGAGAGGAGCTGAAGCCACCAGAATTTCGCAGCCGCGCAAAAACATATAGCGCACATTTAACTAGGGATCGCAGGGAATTCCGGCAGGTGACGGGAGGATGCGGAATTTGTTATAGTTTAGCTCAGTTTTCCGGTTTTGCACGGATGCAAAACATCTTTCTATTTATTGCGGGTGGAAAAGGGATGGACAATTACACCATTGTACGCCAGGAGCATCTGAACCATTACGGCTTTCTGTTTGGCGGGGCGATGCTCAAGTGGGTCGACGAGTTCGCCTGGCTGGTCGCCTCCCGCGACTTCCCCGGCTGCCCGCTGGTGACGGTCGGGATGGAGAGCATCAGCTTCCGCCAGCCGGTGGCCAACGGGGCGATTCTGCGCTTTCGCATTCTGCCGGTCGGCCAGGGGAACAGCTCGGTGCGCTATTCGGTGACGGTCTATGCCGACGAACCGGGAGCGACCAAGGAGAAGGAGGTCTTCTCGACCTCGGTGGCCTTCGCCCACGTCGGCCCCGATGGGCACAAACGCCCCCTGCCGCGAAAAGAGAGGCTCCGCTCGCAGCAGGGGGAGGGGGGAGCCGGCGGCTGACCGCAGCGGTTAATGCCGCATGCGGGCAATCTGCTCCCCCACCTTTCTGGTCTGCTCCGGATCGAGGATCTGCTGCGCTTTCTCGAACAGCTCCTCTTCTTCTTCCTCCAGGTGGTGCTGGACGTTCTCCTTCATCACCGACAGCTTGGCAATCCACTTCTCACTGAGCTGGATGCGCTCGAGTTCCCGCATCAGCAGCTTTACCACATGGTGCTCTTCGAACGCCTCGAGAACCAGGGAATGGGTCTCCTCGGCCTCGCGCAGAGCCGGGTAAAAATGCCGCTCCTCCCCCTCCATATGGGTCTTGAGCTCCTTCTGCAGGGTGCTGAACACTTTTTCCAGCGCCTTGCGGTTCTTCTCCGGCTCCTCCTTCATGTCGTCGAACTGGCTGAACAGTTGACGAACTTTCTGATGATCCTGGCGCAGCATCTCGAAAAGTTCCATGAGCGTCTCCTTAAAAGGGATGATGAAGCCAAATCTAACCAGCACTGCGTCCAAGTCAAGCGATCCCCAGGGAACAACCCGGCATCACTCTTCTGCTTTCCGCCAGAAATGGGATACAATTATGCAAGATGAATTCTCATGAATGCTTGAGCCTGCCAACCGCCGGATCGTGACTTCTATCATGGCCGATGAGGACCTTAGCCTGCTGAAGATCGACAAGGGAGCCTCCCCCCCGCCGCGACGCCGCCGTCGGCGCCTGCTCTGGGGGGTGCTGCTGCTTCTGTTGCTGCTGCCGCTCCTCTGGTGGAGCGGTCTGCTCACCCCGGCGA
>JACZKF010000481.1 GCA_014860175.1 Desulfuromonadales bacterium
CGGTAACGCCCCATCGACGGAAGCATCCAAGGATGACTCCGGCTCCGGATCCACTACCTCCTCGGCCGCCTCGGTATCTTCGGCCTCTTCGATCTTTTCGGCCGAGGAGTCGCCAACCCCATCTCCTGGAACCGCCAGGGCTGGAATCTCGAGAGTCTGCTGCACCTTTCGCTCCAGGCCGGCAATATTCAACGTCTCCGCCAGCGCCAACTGGTAGGCCTCTTCGGACAAAGCGCCGGTTTGCCGCATCAGACGCAGGATATGGTCGGTGCGTTTCTCGGTCCGGCGCAGGTTGCGATAAGGGTTATAGGCGATTCGCGGCCCTGGCAGCATGGCGGCGAGAAAAGCGCTTTCCCGCGCCGTCAGCTCGGCAGGGGGCTTGCCGAAGTAGAAGCGGGCGCCATGGCCGACACCATGCACCAGGGGGCCGAGTTCAACGAGGTTGAGGTAGAGTTCGAGGATCCGTTCTTTGCTCAGCTCCTGCTCCAGGGCGCGGGTGATGGCCAGTTCGCGAAACTTGCGGACGAAGCTCTTTTCCCGGCTCAGGAAGAGGTTCTTGGCCAACTGCTGGGTAATGGTGGAGGCGCCGCGGGCCAGACGCTGATGTTCCCAGTTGTAGCGGATCGCCTCTTTCAGCGCCGGCACATCGACCCCCTGGTGCTGGTAAAAATTGCCGTCCTCGGCCACCACCACCGCCTGTTTGAGCGACCGGGGAAGCCTCCCCACCGGGGTCCAGTAGCGGTTTTTCGGCCCGACGGCAAACGGGTGCGTCTTCCCCTGCCAGTCGCGGACCTGGATGGTGACCGTGGTGCTGCGCTCCCGCAACGGCTTCACCGAGGGGAGAGTGGCGAAAAAAATGATCGCCGCCACGGCGGCCGCGGCCGCCAGGATCCCGAGGCTGAACAGCAGCAAAACGAGGCGACTTCGGGGGCGGGTGGTTTTTTTTCTCGGCATACTGTCCCTTAACGCTCCTGGAAATGGGGCGGCCTGTCAGCGGCGCATTCTACCATCGCCCCGTCGCCACCGGCAAGGGGGGCTGGACGGGTGGATTAACTGTTGCCACATAGGGCGCAGGAGTGTTATTTTTTTTCACACACTTCCGTCCTCCCGCAAGGCAGACATGCGACTTGTCCCTCTGCTCGTAACCAGCCTGGCGTCTTTGCTCCTGGCCTCCTGGGCGCCGGCCTCCGACGAGGTCATCACCTACGCCGGTGCCACGACCCTGCAGCGCGACTTCATGCCCCCGGCCGCCCAGCTCTTTTTGCGCCAGACCGGCATCCCAGTTCGGCTGACCGGGGGGAACAGCGATCCGGGACTGGCCGCCGTGCAGACCGGGGCGGTAAAGCTGGCTGGCTCCGGCAGATACCTGCGGCCGGAAGAAAAAAGGGGGGGGCTGGTCGAGACCTTGATCGGCTGGGACGCCATCGTCATTGGCGTGCACCGGAGCAACCCGGTGAACAATCTCTCCCTGCGTCAACTGCAGGAAATCTTCTCCGGGCGCCTCGTCAACTGGCGCCAGGTCGGGGGGGAGGACCAGCCGATTCTGGTCATCACCTCCCCCAAAGGGTCGGGAATGCGGCAGGCGGTGCAGCATAACCTGGGACTCGACAGCTTCACCCCTCAGGAGATCACCGCCGCCCTGGTTGCCGATGGTGACCGGCAGGTGGCAGCATTGCCGCTGGCCATCTGCGCTCTCAGCCAAAGCATGGCCGACAGCGAGGAGGTTAAGATCATCCAGGTCGACGGTCTTTTCCCGACCAGAGAGACGGTTGCCGCCCAGAGCTACCCCCTGATCAAACCGTTGCTGCTGGTGACCCGGGGAAAGCCGGCCGGGGCCGTCGCCCGGTTCATCACCATGGCCCTCAGCGACCAGGGACAGGACATCATGGCTCAGAAATTTTACCCCTTGCGCTGATCCCCCGACCCCGGAGAATGGCATGCTCTCTTTTCTGAATTTGCGCTGGAAGATCCTCCTCGCCTTGATCGGGCTGTCGATCCTCCCCTTGATCGCCTCTTTGCTCATCGTCTATCGCCTCTCCGAGCGGCAACTGGAAGCCGATCTCGACTTGCGTCTGACCTCGGTGGCTACCCTGGTCGAGCGCAGCACCACCTCGGCTCAGCGGGAAAAAGCTAACTACATCCAGCTGCTGGCCGCCAACAAGGAGATTGGGAGCGCTCTGCGCTACGCCGCCCTGCTCGGCCCGACCCGGCAACTGGCGGAGCAGTTCGCCCAGGCGCACCGGCTGTTCAATTTCGACCTGGTGGTCGTCCTCGACCCCGAGGGAGAGCCGATCATGCATCTCCCCGAGGATACCCCGAGGCCGAGAACCAGCGGGGCCGAGCACCCGGCCATCCAGGCCAGCCTGGTCGGCGTCCCGTTCGAGATGCTCGAGCTCTTCGATGAGCACCTCTCCATCGTCGCCACCTCCCCGGTCCTCTTCGAGGGGGAGCTCGTCGGTCATCTGGTCGGGGTCACCTTCATCGACCGCCACTTCCTTACGGAAACTTTCGGCGGGCACCTCGAGGCGCTGAGCGGGGCTGAACTCGCCTTCTTCAATCGTCAGGGGGTGATTTCGGCGACCGGCGACGGTTTGGCCAATCTGTCGATGACGGCGGTCCTCGACGGTCGCCTGCGCCAGACCACCATCGCCGGCACCCCCTATGCCCTGTTCCAGAAACGACTTACCGTGGCGGAGCACGGGATGCTGCTCGCCCTCGACCGCTCGGGGGTCGTCGATGCGCGCCGGCAGTTCGGCCAGATCCTGCTGCTGCTGCTGGCCACCGTGGCCACCGTGGCGGTGCTGGTCGGCCTGGCCATCTCCCGCAGCATCGTTCTTCCCCTGGCCCGCATTGGTGCCAACCTGCAGGAGATCGCCGATGGCGAGGGGGATCTGACCCAGGAGCTGCCGGTGCGCCAGCAGGACGAGATCGGCGCCCTGGCCAGCGGCTTCAACCGCTTTCTTGGCCGGATGCGCGAGACGGTGCGCAACATCCGCACCGTCTCCCTCGACCTGACCGGCGCCAGCGAACGGATCCGCAGCACCTCGCGGGAGGTGAACCAGGGGGCGGTGCGCCAGTCCCAGTCGCTGGAAGAGTCCCACCAGGCGCTGCAGGGGATCGAGGAGTCGGTTGCCGGCATCGCCGAAAGCACCGGCGCCCTCCTTGATTCGACCGAAAGCAGCTCTTCGGCCACGCTGGAGCTCGGCGCCACCATCGAGGAGATCGCCTCCCAGATGGAGAAGCTCTTCGGCATTGTCGACGAGGTGACCAGCTCGATTACCGAGATGTCGGTGACCAGCCAGCAGATCTCTGACAATATCGAGACCCTCTCCTCCTCCACCGAAACCACCGCTTCGTCGATCATCGAAATGGATGCCTCGACCAAGGAGATCGAGGAGAATGCCGAGCGCACCTCCCGCCTCTCCGAAGAGGCGGCCCAGGACGCCCTCAAGGGGAAGGAAGCCGTGGAGGAGACGATCAGCGGCATTGTCGCCATTCGCGAATCGGTCGATCAGGCGAGCCAGGTGATCCAGGAGCTCGGCAACCAATCCAAGTCCATCGGCCGGATCCTGACCGTCATCGATGAGGTGGCCGACCAGACCAGCCTGCTCGCCCTCAACGCGGCCATTATTGCCGCCCAGGCGGGGGAACAGGGGAAAGGGTTCGCCGTCGTCGCCGACGAGATCCGCCAACTGGCCACGCGAACCGCCGTCTCCACCCGGGAGATCACCACCATCATCGCCTCGCTGCAAAACGGGACCCAGGAAGCGGTGGCCGCCATGACGGCCGGCAGCGAGCGGGTGCACCAAGAGGTGGCCCGTTCCCGCACGGCCGGCGCCGCCCTGGAGAAGATCCGCTCCAGTACCGTCAAATCGACCGAGCAGGTGCGCAGCATTGTCCGCGCGACCCAGGAGCAGTCGAAGGGGAGCCGGCAGATCACCACCGCGATTCACCAGATCACCACCATGCTCGGCCAGATCGCCGCCGCCGTGCGCCAGCAGACCACCGGCGCCACCCAACTGGCCAAAGCGGCCGAAGTGATGCGCGACATCGCCGCCCAGGGGAAAGTCAGCACCGGCGAGCAGGCCAACGGCAGCCGCCAGATCAACCTCAGCATGGACCAGATCCGGACCATGATCGAGCGCATCGACGAGGCGACCCGCGCCCTGAGCCAGCGCAGCCGGGAAGTGGTGCTGGCGGTGGCCGAGATCCGCCGGGTCGCGGAGGCGAACGCCTCGCGCACCGCCGAACTCGACCAGGTGGTGGAACTCATCTCCGGTCGCACCGACAGCCTGCAGAGCGAGGTTGGTGCCTACAAGGCATGAGGCAGGAGCTGCAGGTCACCATCCTTGGCTCCGGCACCAGCACCGGCGTTCCCCAGGCGGGATGCCGATGCCCTGTCTGCACCTCGGACTTGCCGCGAAACGCCCGCACCCGCTGCAGCATCCTGGTGAGCTTCGCCGGCCGCAACCTGCTGATCGACACCGCCACCGACCTGCGCCAGCAGGTGCTGCGCGAGAAGATCAGCCGGATCGATGCCGTTCTTTATACCCACACCCACGCCGACCACCTCCATGGAATCGATGACCTGCGCCCCTTCAACCTGGTCGCCCGGGGGGCGATTCCGGTTTTCGGTTCGCGCGAATCGATCCAGGTAATCCGCCGGGTTTTCGCCTATATCTTTGACGAAGCGCCGGATCCCGGCTACCGACCGAACCTGACGACCTTTCCCGTGGTCGGCCCGTTTTCTCTTTTCGGTCTGCCGGTGCTGCCGATCCCGCTGCGGCACGGCCGCGGCCACTCCCTCGGCTATCGCCTTGGGCCGCTCGCCTATCTCACCGACTGCAGCGCCATTCCGCCAGAGTCGGAACCCCTGCTGCAGGGGCTGGAGCTGCTGATCATCGATGGGCTGCGCTTCACCCCGCACGCCACTCATTTCAATATCCCCCAGGCGCTGGCCGCCGCCGCCCGCCTCGCCCCGCGGCGGACCCTGCTCACCCACCTGAGCCATGAGGTCGATCATGACCGGCACTCGGCCGACCTCCCCCCCGGCATCGAATTTGCTTACGATGGTCAGCAACTGTCGCTTTCAGCCGAGAAGCTGCTTGAAAGTTGAAATCTTTTCCCTTTAATATAAGCAGTCCTTTTCTTGACCTTTTCCCAAGGCGCTGACATGTACCAGGAAATCCGCCTGCACGGGCGGCTCAGCGACAACCTCGAGTATTTCGCCACCGCCGCCTCCCGCGACGCCTTTCGCGCCTATTTCTACGAGGTCACCAGCGACAGTCTGCGGCTGTTCTCCCCCGGCAACGAAATTGTCCTGAATCCTGCAGGGCTGCACCACCATGGTAACGGCGGCTATTTTTGCGAATACATGTTCGGGGTCGATCAGCCACTGGCCGACCTGGCCAAGGCCGAGGTTCGAAATCGTCTGGTGCTTTACGGCGCCACCAGTGAAAAGGGGGGAGAGCTGGTCTTCTCCGACCGCACCGAGGGGGAGCAGAGTTACGAGAAAATCTTCTTCGACGGCAATGCGGTCTGCAACTACTTTTTCTTTCTCACCGGCTCCGTCTCGGGCCGACTGGGGGAGCAGCAGGAAACGATCTTGCGCCTGCTCGGAAAGCGACTCAAGCGCAGTGCCAGTGTCGGCGCCGGCGACGACACCGGGCTGGGGCAGGAGATCTCCGGCCTGCTCGGCCCCGGCAGTGCCCTGTATCTGATCAAGCTGATCAACCGCCGGCACCGGCTCTTCCACGATGCTTTCCGCGACAGCTACCATGGTGAAAAGACCATCTCCGATGCCGCTGCCGAGCGACTGGAGAAGCTGGCCACCGATCTCGGGCTCGACAAGTACCAGCAGGAGCGGATCCGCATCGACGTGATGTACAAGCATCCCGACAACCGACGGATCGTCGACGAGTACAAAAACATCCTGATCGACTGCAATCTGCGCGGCGCCATCAACCAGATGGAAAACGCCCGGCTGACCCGCCTGAAGACCCTGTCGGTGCGCAACAAGATCCCGGCCGCCCTGTTCTACACCCTCGATGAGATGCTCAAACACGACAACCTCATCGATTTTCTCGACCAGGATTACATCTCCGAGACCCGGCAAGTCCTGGAAGGGCTGTTTCTGCACGAACGGCAGATCGATGCCAGCCTCGACCACGAGGATATGGTCCGCCTGCTGCAGGCCAAACGCCGGGCCAGCATCAACCGCGACCATACCTTCGAGCAGATATTGCTGGAGGCGGGCAAGGGGTGCGACGAAATGATCCGGGACGGCGCCGACATCTCCCTGCTGGAGAGTTTCTCCTACATCATCACCTACTTCGACCGCTACGACAGCGCTTCGGCTAAAATCAGCCAGCTCGCCTTCATGGAGAACGTTCGCTTCACCGAGGAGACCATCCGCAGCCTCCTCGGCAACAAGCGGGCTTTTGATGAACTGGCCCCCCGCCTGTTCGCCACTCTCTGCTATGCTGACATCCTGGAGAACAAATATCTGGGAAGTTTCGGCCGCAAAAAAGTGTTGTGCCTGCAAAAAGGGCTGGCCGCCATCGAAGATGGGCGCGAGACGGTGCGCGATCTGGTCCTGCGGCTCAATGCCATCGAAGAGGAAGAGTCGTTCTACCGGCTGCTCCTCACCCATGTCAAGGAGCGGATCCGCAATTTTTATTCCCGCTACAACACCCGGGCCGAACAAGAAGGGCTGCGCCTGGAGGTGACAGAGGAGTTGCGCAACAAGAAGCTGCTCCAGGGGGAGATCTCCCCCCCCTTGTTTCGCGATGTTCTGGTCAATATCAAAAAGGAGGCGATCTACCTCCACAGCCTGTTGCCGCGCATCGTCGCCGACAAGGACACCGCCTTGCGGGAAGATTTTCTCGACAACAGCGGCCTCGACCGCTTCTATGTGGAGGAGCTGGAGCGGGAGTATTTCGAACTCAACAATCTCGACCTGGAAGAGCTGTATCTGATCCGCAAGGGGTTCGACGGCAACGATGCCCCACCTCCCATGCCGGCCGTCGGTGCCCTCTTCTGACCTGGACACCCTGACACTCTGACCTCGGTGACCCAATCCCATGACCCTGCCCCCTCTCGAGCAGATCCGCAATATCGGCATCATCTCCCACATCGACGCCGGCAAGACCACCGTCTCCGAGCGCATCCTCTACGTCACCGGCGAGATTCACCGGATGGGCGAGGTCCATGATGGGGCAGCCACCATGGACTGGATGGACCAGGAGCAGGAACGGGGGATCACCATCACCGCCACCGCCACCAGCTGCCGCTGGGGGGAGCTGTGGATCAACCTGATCGATACCCCAGGGCATATCGACTTTACCATCGAGGTGGAAAGATCGTTGCGGGTCCTCGACGGGGCGGTTGCCATTTTCAGTGCCGTCGACGGAGTACAGCCGCAGAGCGAATCGGTCTGGCGCCAGGCCGACCGCTACCGGGTTCCGCGGATCTGTCTGGTGAACAAGATGGATCGCATCGGCGCCGATTACCGCTCGGTGCTCGCCCAGATGAGCGAGCTTCTGCTGGCGCGACCGGTGCTGCTGCAACTGCCGGTGGGGGAAGAGACGGCCTTTGCCGGCGTCATCGATCTGTTGCGCGGGGAGCTGTTGCAGTTCCCCGAGACGGAACAGGGGATGATGGTAGAAGCAACGCCGATACCGGAGGAGTACCGGGAGGCAGCCCGGGAGGGGCGGGAGCGGATCGTCGAGGTGGCAGCCGATTTCGACGACGGCATCCTCGCCGACTTTCTCGAAGGGGAGCCGATCGCGGCGGAGCGCTTGCGGGAGGCGCTGCGCCGCGGCACCCTGGAGTGCAAGCTGTTTCCCGTGCTGCTCGGCGCCGCTTTGCGCAATAAGGGGATTCAGCCGCTGCTCGATGCCGTCGGCGCCTTCCTCCCTTCCCCCAGCGAGACGC
>JACZKF010000482.1 GCA_014860175.1 Desulfuromonadales bacterium
GTATCGATCTGCTTGCTCATCACCCGGTCGACTGGGTCGCCCTCGGCAACGCCCATGCCGGGCGGATCATGGCCGGCCAGTGGTGGCGAACGATCACCGCCCTGACCCTGCATGCCGACTGGCCGCACCTGTTGAGCAATATCGCCATCGGTGGTTTCTTCATCCACCGCCTTTGCCGGGAGCTTGGGTCGGGGCTGAGTTGGAGCCTGGTCGTCGCCGCCGGTTCCCTCGGCAACCTGGTCAATGCCTGGCTGCATTCCCCGTCGCACCGGGCCGTCGGCGCCTCCACCGCCGTCTTTGGCGCCCTTGGTCTGCTGGCCGCCCTCAACCTGATCCGCTACCGCCATTCCCTGCGCCGACGTTGGCTGCTGCCGGTCGCCGCCGCTCTCGCCCTGCTCGCCATGCTCGGCACCGAGGGGGAGCGCACCGATGTCGGGGCGCACCTGTTCGGCTTCGCTGCCGGCCTTCTGCTCGGGGTAGCGACCGCCCTGGTGACGGCCAGACGTGGCCTTCCTCGGCGGCTGCTCAATGGGCTGCTGGCGACGGCCACCGCCGCCATGGTATTGGGAGGGTGGCTGGCGGCCCTGACCGCAGGCTAAAAACCGTTTTTCCCTGGACTTTAACTTTTGCTTGCGCTAAAGCAGGAGCCTATGGTGCTGCTGCATAACCCTATATTTTTACTGCTGCTGATCATTGTCCTAGGCGAGATGCTGGGCAAGGTACGGGTAGGGGATCTCTCCCTCGGCCCTTCGGCGATCATCTTCGTCGCCCTGGCGTTCGGCCATTTTGGTCTGTCCCTCCCCGAGGGGGTACAGACCATCGGCCTGGCCATGTTCATCTACGCCGTCGGCCTGCAAGCCGGCCCCGGCTTCATCAGCTCGTTTCGCCGCCACGGGCTGGCGCTGGCGCTGGGGGTGCTGGCCATGGCCGCCACCGGCACGGCAGTGGCCTACGGCTGCTGCCGGCTGTTCGGCTTCGATGCCGGCATCGGCGCCGGGCTGCTGTCGGGGGCGATGACCAGCACCCCTTCGCTGGCGGCGGCGGTGGAACTGGTCGGCCACAGCCAGGCGCCGGCAGCCTACGGCGTCACCTACGTTTTCGGGGTGATCGGCGTCGCCCTGGCCATCCGCCTGCTGCCGAAACTGCTTCGGATCAACATCGGCACCGAGGAAACCAGCCTGGCCCGGGAACTGGCGGACGTCCACCCACCGATCACCTTTCGCCACCTGGAGCTGACCAACGCCAATCTGTTCGGCCGGCGGGTGGCCGATATCTACCTCAAGAGCATCGCCCCGCTCACCATCACCCGCCTGCTGCGGCAGGGGGCGAGCGAACCGGTGCTGGTCGGCGCCGACACGGTACTGCAGGCCGGAGATCGCCTGCGGGTGGTCGGCACGCCGGCCGATCTGGAAAAAGCGCAGCTGTTTCTCGGCCAGCCGGTCGAGGGGGAGATCGCCTTTGACCGGGTGCTGGCGAAAAAAAGCATCGTCGTTTCCAAGCGGGAATTCGCCGGCACCACTCTCGGCTACTTCAATTTTCGCGAGGCTTTCAACGTGCAGGTGGCGCGCATCACCCGCAACGGCATCGACCTGCCGGCCGACGCCAACACCCGCCTGCACCTCGGCGATATTCTGCACGCCGTCGGCGATGAGCGCTCCCTGCGCAACATCACCCGCATCCTCGGCAACGACCTCAAATCCACCTATGACATCAACCTGCTGCCGATCCTCCTCGGCCTCCTCTTCGGCCTGCTGCTGGGACAACTGACCATCCCCCTGCCGTTGATCGGCTCCTTCACCCTGAACACTACAGGCGGCACCCTGCTGGCCGGTCTGCTGCTGGGAGCCCGCTACCAGACCGGCCCGCTGATCTGGGATGTCCCCTCCGCCGGCAACCGGCTGATCCGCGATCTGGGACTGGCCCTGTTTCTGGCGGCGGTCGGGACCTCCGCCGGCGTCTCCTTCCTGGCCACCTTGCAGACCCACGGCCTGCCGCTCCTGCTCTCCGGGGTGGCGGTCACTTTGCTGCCGGTGATCATCGGGGCGGCAGTCGGTCTGTGGTGGTTGCGCATCCGCTTCCTACGTCTGCTGGGGATGCTGGTGGGGGGGATGACCAGCGCCTCTGGACTAGAAGCGGCCAACATCCTCTCCGCCACCCCCTATGCCCCGGCCGCCTATGCCACCGTCTATCCGTTGGCACTGCTCGGCAAGATTCTCGCGGTCAAGGTCCTCATCCTGCTGCTGCCGCTTTGACCTCTGGCCTCTGCCCCGAACCGCGCCCCCCGCGAGAAATCCATCCAGATCAGTAAATTACCGATATTTAATTTTGACAAGCCCGGGAGGTTCATGAATAATTTGCACCATCCGGGAGGGATTCATGCAGCGAGTCAACACGGAGGCACCGGTCATCGACCTGCACCGGCAGATGGTGTTCCGGTTGCTGTTTTTTCTGGCCAAGGAAGGATTTTACGGTATCGAATCGGCGCACCAGGCCGATCTGTTTGCCCCCCAGGCGATTGCCGGTGCGGATGGAACCTGCTATGTCCCCGACGTCACCGCCTGGAGACAGGAGCAGGAACACCTGTTCGCCATCACCACCCCCGACCATCTCGCGCAGGACCACACCCGCCGCCAGCTCACCGCTTTTTACCACTACGCCTGTCAGAACGGGGCTCGCCTCTGTCTTTATATCCGGGGGGAGAGCCGGCAGCAGGCGTGCCGCCTGATGGAAGAGCTGCAGATCCCCGCCAGCGCTTACACTCTCCTGACCTGACCCTCATCGGGCCTCGATTCTGATTTTATTGCGGGGCCCGCGGCAACGCCCAGGCGTTACGAATAGCCAGCAGGCGCAAGGCGGTGACGGTGAAAGCCGCCGCCAGGGCGGCCAAGGGGGGGGAGACGGCCAGGGCGTGGAGAACGACCAGCAACAGGCCGCCGATGGCGCAGGCCGAGGCGTAGACCTCCCGGCGCAAAATCAACGGCACCTGATTGGCCAGGACATCGCGCACCACGCCGCCGGCGGTGGCGGTGGTCACCCCCATGAGAATGGCACCGAGGGGGCCGAGACCGAAAGCGAGGGCCTTGGAGGTCCCGATCACCACAAAGGTGCCGAGGCCGACGGCATCGAAGTAGAGAAGCGGGTGACGCAGGAACTCCAGGCGGCGGTGCAGGAAGAAGACGGCCAGGGCGACCGCCAGCGAGAGGTAGAGATAAGTCTCGTCTTTGAAAGAAAACGGCGGAAAATCGCCGAGCAGGATATCGCGCAAGGTACCGCCGCCGGTGGCGGTGACCACCCCCAGCACCAGCACCCCGAACAGGTCCATTTTGCGCCGGATGCCGGCCCAGGCGCCGGAAGCGGCAAAAGCGGCGGTCCCGAGCAGATCAAGGCTGTACAACAGCATGGCAGTTCCTCCCAATGCCGGGAGGGTAGCGGGCGGCGCAGAAAAAATCAAGAAGCTCGTACCGAGCCACCCCTCTCCCCCCGCCTGGGAGGGGTTCACGGGCATATCTCATCAGGAGAACCACGCCCCTCGTGGGCTGACCAGAAATGCCCGGAGGCAGGGCGCCTGCCGGTGCAGGGCTTGCCGGCCGAAGCTTTAGCGAAGGCGGGTCATCACCCCCAAGTGTGCCGGACGATCTCCCCTTCGATCATATAGATGACATCTTCGGCGATATTGGTCGCCAGATCGGCGATCCGCTCCAGGTGGCGCGAAACCGAGGTGTACTGGATGAGCGAGTCGATCCGCTCGGGAAAATGGCGGATCTGCTCCTTCACCAGGCGGTAGTTGTCCTTGTGAATAGCATCGACCTCGTCGTCCATCCGGCAGATCTGGCGGGCGGCCGCGATATCGCGATTGACCAGCGCGTCGAGGGCTCCCTTCAGCATACTCTGCACCTTGCCCCCCATGTAGGCCACGTCGAAAGGGACCGGCACCCGCCCCTCGGCGGCGACGCCGAGAGTGCGCTCGGCGACATTGGCAGCCAGATCACAGATCCGCTCCAGATCGTTGTTGATCTTCAGCACCGAGACGATGAACCGCAGATCGATGGCCACCGGCTGGTGCAGAGCGAGGATCTTCAGGCACTCCTCCTCCAGATCGACCTCCATCTGGTCTATCTGATCATCGTTGCGGATGACCTGTTGCGCCAGTTCCACATCGAGCCGCTCCAGCGACTCGACCGCCTGCTGTACCCCCTCTTCGGCGACGGCCGCCAGCTCCAGAATCATCTTCTTCAGCTTTTCCAACTCGCGCTGCATGTGCTGCGTCATCGTAACCTCTTTCTGAAAGTGACAGGCTGATCAAAAGCGCCCAGATGCAAGGCGCCCGAAGTCCCTCGGAGTAAGGCGTACCGAGGGGAACGCCGCAGATGGGCGATTGTCATCAGCCGAACCGCCCCGTGATGTAGTCTTCCGTCTGCTTCTTAGCCGGTTTGGTGAAAATCTTTTTGGTCGGTCCGTATTCGACTATCATCCCCTGGTAGAAGAAGGCGGTGTAGTCGGAGATCCGCGCCGCCTGCTGCA
>JACZKF010000483.1 GCA_014860175.1 Desulfuromonadales bacterium
GGTCAGGATGGAGATAATGCGCTGGGCCAGGCGGGCGAAATATTCCGGATTGGTCTGCAAACGGAACCGCTCGGCAGCTGTGCCGGCGCCCGGGCGGGTCTCCCCCTCCCCCTCATAGATGAAGATGATATCGAGGTCGGAGTGGTAGTTGAGCTCCATCCCCCCCAGCTTCCCCATGCCGACGATGGCAAAGGCGGCTTCCCGCTCCCCGGTTTGCGGGTCGGGGGTGAAGGGGAGGCCGAAGCGCGGGATAAGCTCACCCCGGGCGATCTCCAGAGCCATTTTCAGGCAAGCCCGCGCCAGGCAGGAGAGCTGCGCCGTCCCCTCGGCCTGGGCCGTGTGCCCTTGGATGTCGTTGAGGGCGATGCGCAAAAACTCTTCATTGCGGTAGCGGCGCAGCACCTCCAGCTTCTCCTCGTAATCGTCGGCCCGGGTGAGCAGGTCGCCCAGCTCGGTCTCCATCGCCTCCTGGGTCTTAATCACCACCGCATAGGAGCGCGACACCAGCGAGTCGAGAATTTCCGGATGCTGGATAAATATGCGGGAGAGAAACTGGCTGGTGCTGAACAGATTGATCAGCATCCGGATGATCTCGCGATTCTCCGCCAGCAGGGCGTAGAAGGTGGCGCGGGCCCGCAGGACGCCGAGGAAGCGCTCCAGGTTGATCAGGGCCATGTCCGGTTCGGGGGAATCGAGCACCTCCTGCAGTAGCAGGGGGGCGATCCGCTCCAGTTGCCGCCGCGCGCGCTGGGTGAGATGGGTGTGGGGGGGGCCGTCGCGCAGGCTGAGGAGCCCGTCGTAGGCCGCATCCGGATTGCGAAATCCCTTCTCCTCCAGCAGGTCTTTGGCCAGGTCGATGTCGGCATTGCGGTCAAGGAGGAAGGAGACCTCCGGGCGCACGTCGTCGCGGGTTTCGGCCTCGCTGGTGTAGAACAGGTCGCGGTAGATGGCCGCCACCCCCTGACGATAGTTCTCCAGCACCTGCTGGAAAGAGGCGCTCTCGGCGAAGCCGCAGCTGCGGGCCAGGCAGCGCAGCTCCTCCGGGCGGGTCGGCAAGTGATGGGTCTGGCGCTCCTGAACTACCTGGATATGGTGTTCCACCGTGCGCAAAAAGGTGTAAGCGTCGCGCAGCAGGTGGGAATCGTCGGCCTTGATCAATCCCTGGGTCTGCAGCAGTTGCAGCGCCTGCAGGGAGTTGCGGGTGCGCAGGGCGGGGTTGCGGCCGGCATAGATGAGCTGCAGGGCCTGAATGAAGAATTCGATTTCGCGGATGCCGCCCCGCCCAAGCTTGAGATTGAGCTCCCCTTCGCGCTCGCGCGACAGGCTGCGGTCGATCTTCTGTTTCATCAGCTTGAGGTCCTCGATCATGGCGTAATCGAGGTAGCGGCGGAAGATAAACGGCTCCAGCCCTTTGAGCAGGCGCTCCCCCAGGGGGAGTGAGCCGGCCACTGGCCGCGCCTTGAGCATCGCCGCCCGCTCCCAGCTCTGTCCCCAGCTTTCGTAGTAGACTTCGGCGCTGCGCTGGGAGATGGCCAACTCGCCGCTGTTCCCTTCCGGGCGCAGGCGCAGGTCGACCCGGAAGACGAACCCGTCCTCGGTCGCCTGGCTGATGGCGCGGGTGATCATCTCCGCCAGCTTGCAGAAATACTGGTGCAGGCGCAGGCGGTTGCGCCGCTCCCCGAGGGGATTGAGGACCCCGGTTGTCTCCCCTTTTTCCGAGGAGTAGAAGTAGATCAGGTCGATGTCGGAGGAGAAGTTGAGCTCGCGGCCGCCCAGTTTTCCCATACCGAAGATAGTGAACTCCGGCGCGTCGCCGGGTTCATCCAGCTGGGGGGTGCCATAATCGTGCTGCAGCAGCCGGTCGCAGCCGCGGTAGGCCGCTTCCAGGCAGGCGGCGGCCAGGGATGAAAGCTCATCGGCGACCTCCGGCAGCGGCGCCAGACCACACAGGTCGCGGCCGCCGATGCGCAGGATCTCCCGACCCTTGTAGCGGCGCAGCCCCTTTTGCAGCTCGGCAAAGGAGGCCTCCTCGGGGATCAGCCGCGTCAGTTCGGCCAACATCTGCTCCTCCCCCTTGCGGCGGTCAATTTCGGCGGCGGCGAACAGGTCGTGAAAATAGTCGGTATGGCGGCAGAGAAGCCCGGTCAGAAACGGCGAGGCGCCGAGAATCGTGAGGAGTTGCCGGCGCCGCCCGGCAGGGGCGATCCCCCCACGCAGCTGCTCGCGGTCGGCGACGGAGAACAGCCGCTCCAGCCCATTGAGCGCCTGATCGGGATCGGCGGCGCTGCCGGCGTCGTGGATGACGGCCGCCAGCAGCACCGTATCGTCGAGCTGCGCCTGTAGCGACTGCAGGTTGGCCGCCGTCTTTTTCACCTCGACGAAACCGGACGCGGCGGCAAGCTCCTGCAACTGCTTGCCGGAGCGGTCCTGGAG
>JACZKF010000484.1 GCA_014860175.1 Desulfuromonadales bacterium
GCCCTCCCCTCCCCGCTTTGCTTCGACCATGGAAAGATCCTCGACGATTACCGGCAATGGCTGGCTGCAGGTGCCGGTGGCCCGCCGGGCAGGACCATTCCAGAAAATCTGACCTTTCGTCTCACGCGAAGCCGCGAAGGACGCGAAGACAACAGATCCGGATTCACGCAGCAATTGAATGAAGAAGAGTTGCCCAGGGTCGGCTTGCGTCTTGAGTGAGCGAAACGAATGGGCGTGAAACCGATTCAGGAAAAGAACTGAATCTCCGGCATTTCCTCGAGAAAACCGTACTTGACGCACAGGTCGAAGAAAAGCTGGAGCCCGGCCAGATGGTCGGCGTCGAGCCCGAAGGACATCGCCTGCCAGTAGGCGATCAGACGCTCTTCGCCGAACCAGCTCCGTTCGGGAGAGGCGGCGGCGAGGGTGGCGAGGGAGGTGAAGGCGCGGCGGTGGTACTCGGCAAGCTGCGCCTGGAGGGCGAGGAGGTCGTCGCGTTTGCCGGCGGCGGCCGGCCGGCGCAAAATCCAGAGGGCGAAGACGAAGGGGAGTCGGGTGTGGTGGTACCACAGCTCTCCCAGATCGTAGATGCGCATCCCCGGCGGCGGCGCCAGGGAGGCCCGCAGGGCCCGGTCACCGATGAGCAGGGCCGGGCGGCCGGCGGCCAGCAGCTCCTCGACCGGCTCGGTCGGGACGGCGGCGACGACCTCGGGGAGGCCGTAGAATTCACGCAGCAGCAGATGGAGCAGATGCACCGAAGTGGCCGACTCGCCGGTGAGGGCGATCGGCTGGCCGGCCAGTGATCCGGGTTCTCCAGGGGAGAACAGCAGGACACTTTGCACCGGTCCGCGGGAGCTGATGGAAAAGTCAGGAAGCAGCAGGTAGTCGCGCCAGCGCCGGCCGTATTCGAAGGAGGACGAGGGGCTGATGTCGATTTCGCCGCTGGCCAGCAGGCCATTGAGGCGCGCCGGCACGCCATGGACGATGCGACCGGCGAAACCAACGGCTTCCAGGTGATGGAAGAAGGGGGCGCAGTTGGCGTAGGTAATATGGCCGACAGCGAGGGTCATTCGGCCTCGACCAGGGGGCCTTGATCGCTCGGAGAGAGCTCGCGGGCGATGCGGATCCCCTGGCGATCGAGAAGTTCGCCGGTGGCCCGCAGGTAGGCGGTGAGAGCCCGGTTGTAGTTGGCCAGGGCGGCGATATGCTGGGTGCGCGCCTCGGCCAGATCCTCTTCCCCTTCCAGGACGTCGCGGGTGGTGGCCAGGCCGACCTCCCGGCGCTTGAGCAGGGTCTGCAGCCGCTCACGGGCCAGGCGAGTGCCGAGCTCGGTCACCTCGATCACCTTCCAGTTGACATCGAGATCGCGAACGGCGGCCCGGATCTCCTGCCGGATTTCGTCGCGAACCTGCCCCAATAGGGCCTTCTGGCCGCTAAGCAGCAGTTGGGAGCGCTGCAGCTGATTTCTGGCCGTGGTGTTGCCGATCGGGTAGGAGAAGAGAAGACCGACCTCCCAGCTGCGAAAATTGGTATCGGACAGATCCCCGAGGGCATCCCCGTAGTCGGCATCGAAGCCGGAGTGGCCGTAGCGGGCCGCCACATCGAGCTGCGGCAGCGTATTGTTGCGGGCGAGTTGCCGGGTCAGTTCCAGGCGCGCCACCTGTTCTTCCTGCTGCCGCAGGTCGGGACGCAGGGCGAGAGCGGCTCGCAGCCCCTCTTCGACGCTGACCTGCACCTGCGGCGCCGTCAGCGGGACGTTGGCGACCTCCACCGGCTCGGAGAGATTGAGCTGGAGAGTGAGCCGGTCGATGGCATCCTCGTAGGCGCGCTGGGAATCGAGCAGCTCCCGTTCCCGCAGCTGGACACCCACCTGGGCCTCGAGGATCTCCACCGGCGGCAGCACCCCAGCATCGACGCGGGCGCGGTTCTCTTTCAGCACCTGCTCGGAGAGAGAGACGGAGGTGCGGCGAAACTCGACCTCATCCCGGTAGCGCAGGGCGTCGAACCAGGCGTCGCGGACCGCGGTGATGATATCGAAGGCCCGCAGGCGCAGCTCCTCCACCGCGATGTTGCGGTCGCGCACGGCAAACAGGATCTCCTGCTCGGTCACGGTGCGACCAAAACCACGCAGCAGCGGCTGCACCAGGCTGAGGCGAACGGCGTTGTTCCAGGCGGGGTTTATGACGTTTGCACTGACTGGATCCAGATCCTGGCGCTGATTGTCAAAGTCGAGAGCGACGCTGGCGCCGGTCGGAAGAGGCTGGATCAGGGAAAAGTTGAACCGGCGGTACTCCGACGTTGACAGGTTGCCGAAGGCTGCCGTGGTCTGGATGGTATCGAAAATGCGCCGGGCCTCGCCGGCGGCCACGTCCGCCTGCAGCACCGGATTGTAGATGCCGAAGCCGGCCCGCACCAGGGCCTCGGAAGCACGGGTGGAGTAGGTCTGGGCCTTCAGGTTGAGATTGCGTTCGATGGCCAACCGCTCGGCGTCACGCAGGGTCAACGGGGCGGCGACAGCGGTGCCGGCTGCCAAAACCGCAGTCAGCAAGGGCAGAAGGACGATTCGGAAGATAGCAGTCATCGGGGGAACTCGATGCGCTGGATATCATGGGCGCGGATCTGATAGGTGCCGTAACCGGTGCTGCCGAAAAAGACGGCCGCTTTTTTCACCTGCAGTTGAAGTGGATCGCCTTCCCGCAGGGTGAGCCGCACCGGCATCTCGTCGCCAACCTTCGCTTCGCTGAACTCGAGGCTGACCATCTGCCGGAAATCGACGGTGATCCGGGCACTCCCCCGGGCTCCTTCGAGGTAGGTCTTGCCCCCCATGGAGAAGTTGTTGACGGCGGTTTTTACCCCCTGGCGATCGGTGATCACTGCCGCAATGTCGACGGCGGTCTCCGGGATGGCACCGTTGGGGGCGCCTCCCAGTTCACCCATGCCGGTAAGCAGGAGCAGAGCCAAAACTGCTGTCAGGGCCAATCCGATTCCACGCTGCATCCGTCATCCCTCCTAAATCAGACCCGTCCGGCGGACAGGGAAAAACTCCGTATATTTATCATACTGAAAGCAAATGGCAAAGGACAAATGGGTATCAGCCGGCTCCGTTTCGCAGCCGTTCCGCCGTGGCCACCAGGTCGGCGGCCAGAGGGGCTTCGATGGTCAGGAGTTCGCCGCTGACCGGGTGCGGGAGCGCGATCCGCGCCGCGTGCAGCATCTGCCGCGCCACCATGGCCCCGGCGGCGGAGAGCGGGCCGCCGTAGCGACGATCGCCAAGCAGCGGATGGCCGGCTTCCGCCAGATGGGCACGGATCTGATGAGAGCGGCCAGTGAGGATCTGCACCTCCAGCAGCGCCGCCTCGGCGAAAACCTCCAGGGTCCGGTAGCGGGTGATCGCCTCCTTGCCCCCCTTGGCGACCGATTTCATCCGGTTGTGAGCTCGGTTGCGCGCCAGTTGTGAGCGGATCTCCCCTTCGGCGGGGACCGGGGTTCCCGAGACCAGAGCACGGTAGAATTTGCCGGCCTGGCCGCCCGCCAGCGCCTCGGTCAACCCCTTGTGGGCGCGGGGGTGGATGGAAAAGACGATCACCCCGGAGGTGTCGCGGTCGAGTCGCTGGGCCATCCCGAGCTGCGGGCGGTCGAGGGGGCGGTAGGGGTCGTGGAGAAAGGTCAGGAGGGCTTCGTACAGCGTCCCCTGGAAGCGGGCGGGAGTCGGCTGGGTCTCGATGCCGGCCGGTTTATTCACCGCCAGCAGCCAGCGGTCACGATAGAGAACCGCCTCCGGCGGCAGACGCCAGGGGGTCAGCGGCTGCCCGTCGAGAAAAATTTCGACCGGTTCCCCCGCCCGTACCGGTTGCGAGCCGCTTCGCACCCGCCGCCCTCCGACGTGCACGCCGCCAATCTCGATAACCTGGCTCAGCAATGGGCCGGCGAGAGCTTCCGTGCAGCTGGGGACAAACTGGTCGAGACGGCGGCCGGAATCGTCATCGCCGGGGATAAAGCGAAAATTGCTGGCAGTGGGGAAATCGATCGGCCTTCTCCTCTTGACACCATTTCTCGACGTGTTAAGCTTGCCTCAAGCTTAAGAGCTCTTTAACAATCGGAACAACTCTGGAGTGCCCGCTTCCGAATCTTGCCGCAATGGCCAACATTCGCCAAGTGCTCTACAGCCAAGATCATGGTGAGCCAGCCCGCCCCCGAGCGGGACGCCTGAAGTGATCTGCAAAGAGCAGAAAAGATCTTCAGCCGGGACGACATGGTTCGAACGGCACTCCGGAGCCTCAGACTTTTATTGGCATTGCCCGGCCCTTGTGGCTGATCGCCTGGAGGAACGATCCTCCCCGGGAAGTCCGATTCGAAAGATACGTTGCCGTATCATGACCCGAGAGGGGATTGATCGGGACCTTTGAGTAGGGTCACTTCGTGGCGAACCAAGCCGATCACCGAGGCAATGCCAATTCTTAACAAAACGGCCCCGTCAATCGACGGGGCCGTAATTTTTTTAACTCGCCATACTCCCGGGTGACGTGCCGGAAGCCTTTTTATATGACCTTCTTACAGGACCAATGCGCCCAACGAGAGCGGCGGCCAGAAGGGAGCGGCTTGCAAATCAGTCGGTATTGACCCGCTCGCGC
>JACZKF010000485.1 GCA_014860175.1 Desulfuromonadales bacterium
GGGCAGTGACGTTGACTTTGACCGTGCAGGTGCCGTAGCCGGCGATGGTGCCGCCGCTGAAGGAGATGGCGCCGGCCCCTGCCGTCGGGTTGAAGACCGGAGTGCCGCAGCCGCTGGTGGTCGCTCCGCTCGGGCTGGCCACCACCATGTTGCCGGGGGCGCCGCTCAGCAGACTGGGAAGGGTGTCGGTGAAGTTCACCCCAGTGACCGGACCGCCACCGGGGTTGGTCAGGGTGAAGGTCAGGGTCGAGATGCCGCCGGCATTGGTCGTGCTCGGGGCAAAGTTTTTGCCGATGGTCACCGCCTGCGGGTCGATGAGGTTGGCGACGCGGGCGGTGGTGGAGAAATCGGCGTTGTAGTGGAAGCTGCTGCCGGAAAAGTCGTGGATCAGCGAGGAGAGCGTCTCTCGCCCGTTCCCCACGCTGATGATCTTGACCTGATAGGTCACCGAAGTTACCCCCCCCACTTTGCCACTCACCGAGCAGGAGCGGTAATTGGGGCTGTTCGGGTCGTTCTGCCAGCCGCAGGCATCGCCATACAGGCTGGGATGAGGGCTGGAAACCAGGGGGGAGGTGTCGGCCGAATAGGTCGTCTCGACCGACTGGATCTGGAAGACGGTGTTGGGGAAGTTGATGAAACTCTCGAGTTGCTCGTACCCCTGGGTCGCCGTGTACCCCTGCATGCGGATGAAGTAGGTGTTGCCGACGATCAGGTTCAGACTGCCGCCGTTGCCGACCGGCTGCAGAGTCGCCAGCGAAGGGCCGTACTGCATGCCGGTAATGGCGTTTCGACTCTGCGAAACCAGTCGCTCGACAGCCAGTTCCCGCGGCCGGGGGGTCGAGGCGCCGCCGGCGGTGATGTAGTAGCGGCGCGAGGTGCCGAAGGCGAGAGAGGTTTTGCTCACCTCGACCTCGAAGAAGGCGTCGACACAGCCTCCGGCGGCAATGGAAGGGAGAATGAGGGGCTTGCCAGGCGTCCCGAGGGAGCCGGGTCTCAGGTTGATGTAGGAGTTCACCGATTCCCACCGGAAGTCGACCTCGACATTGGTGACGGCGGCGGTGCTGCACACTGTCGCCCCCACCGGGAACCGGTTGGGACCGGCGGCCGGCGTGTTGCTGTCGAGACCGATGATATCCCAGGTGGAAGGGGTGAGGGTCAGGGTAGCCGCGGCCGGCGAGGCAGAAAAAAGAAGAGCGAAAAAAATGGAGGAAAGATGGCCCAGGCCGCGATTCCGACCCCGAAAAGAGGCGAAGACCAGCCGGGGAGCGGCGATTTCAAGAAGAGACCTGGTCCGCCAGAAAAAGGACAACATCAACGCCTACCGAGATGCGGATAGTTCCGCCTGCAATCAGGAGGCGCAATCCCTCCGGATTCCCCGGCGGGTTGCTAGCCTCCATCCTTTTCGGCAGCCCGGCGGCCCTTGTCGTTTGACGGAGGGTCCGTGGCTTTGCGTCGCCGGATTTCTCCGGGTTTGCCTTTTCAGGTGATATCAATTCGGGTATTTAGCGGAGGAACTCAAGAGGGGCCGCCAAAACGCCCGCGCTCTGGTCTTGCCGAGAACGGAGGCGTTTGGCCTTCCGTCTCTTCGACGGCCCGGCTATCCGTGCCGTCGCTGTATTTGACGGCCGAGGACCCGCAGCTTTGCGCCACCGGATTTCTCCGGCTTCGCCCTGATCCGAGACTTGGTAAAGATTCAAATCTCTATATTCAATTTGTATGCCGAGAAGGACTCTATGAGGGGAAGCGCTGGGAATAGCAGGATAAAACGTGAAGAAGAGGAAAAAGCATATTTACTGCCGCAATTTTTTGGGAAGTTTAGCCTGCAGGGGAGGGCATCGGCTTTCCGCCCTGCACTGGTTGCCGCGGATCAAGCCAATTTGATGACACAAATCGGTCAAAGACAATTTTTCGTCACTTAAGCCAGGATGAAGGTGAAGGCTAGTCTCCGGGCAGAGGGTATAGCAGCTGAGATTTTCGTGAATATGCCAGCCGATAAAAAAACCCCGCCGGCAAGACCGGCGGGGCTGATTTTACTCGTAAGAGAAATGAATATTATTCGCAGAGGTCGATCTTGATATCCCAGTTCTTGATCTTCATGGTGCCGTTTTGCGCCAGGTTCTGCTGCATCTTGAAGGCGCGGTCGAAGAGCTGCGGCTCGTGGCCGATCCCTTTGGCCAGGCACTCCTTGGAGGCCATCTGCAGGTAGTCGCGCAGCATCGGCTGGTACTCGGGATGGGCGCACTTCTCGATGATCAGCTTGGCGCGGTCCTTCGGCGCCATGCCGCGCAGGTCGGCCAGCCCCTGCTCGGTGACCAGCACGTCCAGGTCGTGCTCGGTGTGGTCGACGTGGGGCGCCTTCGGCACCACGCAAGTGATCCCGTTCGGGTCGGTCTTGCTCGGCCGGGTCGACGGGGTGTGCATGATCTTCAGGTAGCCGTTGCGCAGGAAGTCGCCGGAGCCGCCGAGGCCGTTGATCATCCGGGTGCCGCCGACCAGGGTCGAGTTGGCGTGGGCGTAGATGTCGAATTCGACCGGGGTGTTCATGGCGATGCACCCGAGGCGACGGATCGGTTCCGGCGCGTTGGAGATCGACAGAGGGCGCAGCGTGATTTTGC
>JACZKF010000486.1 GCA_014860175.1 Desulfuromonadales bacterium
CCTTCATTCCCCTGCGCCCACCCCTCGGGCTCCCGCCGTCCGCAGACCACCGCGGTCAGGCGCATCTTCTCCACCGGCAACTCGTCTCCGGCCTGGGGATGAAACACCGGCCGCAGTTCAAACAGCCGCAGATCCCGGGAGCGGTAGGCCAGATTCCGGGCGACGGTCTCCAGCAGGCTCGGCATCAAAGTGGTGCGCATCACCGACTGTTCTTCGGTGAGCGGGTTGAGAACCCGCACCATCTGTCGCCGAGGATCCCCCTCGGCCAAGCCAAGGCGGTCGACACCAGCCGGGGCGACAAAAGAGTAGTTGATCACCTCGGAGAAGCCGGCGCCGACCAGCAGGTCACGAAGGCGGCGCAGCTGACGCTGCGATTCACGCGGAGGGTGGCAAAGGGCCCCGCCCACCGGCATGGTCACCGGAATGCGATCGTAGCCGTTGAGACGGGCGACTTCTTCGATCAGGTCGATCTCTCGCTCCAGATCGTGGCGAAAGACCGGGACCGTGACTTTCAGAGAGGCATCGGCATCGGCATCGGCACCGTCGCCCTCCCTTTCCACCTGCAGACCGATCCCCCGCAGCAGGCGGGCGATCTCCGCCGCCGGCAGCGACAACCCGAGAATCTCTTCGCTGCGTCGGGGCGAGATGGTCAGCTGGCGCGCGGCCACCGGCCGGGGATAGACATCGAGTCGGCCGCGGGCGGCCTCCCCCCCGGCCAGCTCGAGGATCAAGGCGGCAGCGCGGTCGAGGGCGATCGGGACCAGGTCGATATCGACCCCGCGCTCGAAACGATGGGACGACTCTGTATGCAGCCCTAGGCGCTTGCTGGTACGCCGGATGGTGGTCGGGTTGAAGTAGGCACTCTCCAGCAGGATATCGATGGTCTGAGGGCGAATTTCGGAGTTCTCCCCCCCCATGATCCCGGCCAGGGCCACCGGCCCCTCGCCATCGCAAATGGTCAAGTCGGTCTGTTTGAGGGGCCGGGACTGGCTGTCGAGGGTGGTGAACAGCTCCCCTTCCCTGGCCGGCCGCACGACGATACGCCCGCCGCGCAGCAGCTGAAAATCAAAGGCATGCAGCGGCTGCCCCAACTCCATCAGCACCAGGTTGGTCACATCGACCACGTTATTGATGGAGCGCAGGCCGACGGTCTGCAGCCGTCGCACCAGCCAGTCGGGAGAGGGACCGATCTGGACCCCGCGGATCAACCGGGCGGCATAGCGCGGACAGCGCTCGGGATCTTCAATGCTTACCGACGTCTGTTCGCTAATCGCCCGGCCCGCCTCGGGCAGCTGCGGACGGGGGAGGCGCAGCGGCCGCCCGACCATGGCGGCCACTTCCCGGGCGACACCAATGACACTGAGACAATCGGCACGGTTGGGGGTGAGCCCCAGCTCGAAACGGACATCCTTGAGCCCCATAGCCAGAAATACCGGCTGCCCGAGCTCCAGCCCGGGTGGCAGGATCTGAATTCCTTCCGACTCTTCCGCCAACCCCAGTTCCTTCTCGGAGCAGAGCATTCCCATCGATTCGCGGCCGCGGATCTTGCTTTTCTTGATTCGGAAGTCGCCGGGGAGAGTGGCCCCCACTTGCGCCAGCGCCACCAGATCGCCTGTTTTGTGGTTGCGCGCACCGCAGACGATCGGCAGAGTTTCGCTGCCGGTGTCGACCTGACAGAGAGTGAGACGATCCGCTTCCGGGTGGGGTTCGACCGAGATCAGACGGGCAACGACGACACGGTCGAGACCTTCGCCCAGCTTTTCCATGGCCTCGACTTCCAGGCCGGCCATGGTCAGGCGATGGGCGAGCTCTTCGGGTGCGAGATCCAGGTCAACGAATTCCTTCAGCCAGTTGTACGTAACGATCATCTCTTCAGGTCCTTTGTCACCACAGCGATGCTAACCAAGCAAGTATGCGATTGAATCTAGACGCCAAACTGGCGCAGGAAGCGCACGTCGTTGTCGAAGAAAAGGCGCAGGTCGCTGACGCCGTATTTGAGCATGGCGATCCGCTCCAGTCCCATTCCGAAGGCGAAACCGGTATAGAGCTCGGGGTCATAGTTGACCGAGCGGAACACCTCCGGGTCGATCATGCCGCTGCCGAGAATTTCCAGCCACCCTGAATTCTTGCAGACCCGGCACCCCTTGCCGCCGCAGATGACGCACTGAATGTCGACCTCGGCGCTCGGCTCGGTGAACGGGAAGAAAGAGGGACGGAAGCGCACCCCGACGCCGTTGCCGAAGAACTGGGTGACAAAGGCGGTCAGAACCCCCTTGAGATCACCGAAGGTGATGCCGCGATCGACCCAAAACCCTTCGATCTGGTGGAACATCGGCGAGTGGGTGATGTCGGAGTCGCGCCGGTAGACCGTGCCGGGGGCAATGACCCGTACCGGCGGCGGCTGCTGGAGCATGGTACGCACCTGAACCGGCGACGTGTGGGTACGCAACACCACCTCGTCGGAGATGTAGAAGGTATCCTGCATGTCCCGGGCGGGATGGTCTTTGGGGATGTTGAGGGCCTCGAAGTTGTAGAAATCCTTCTCCACTTCCGGCCCTTCCTCGACGGCGAAGCCGAGGGAGGTGAAAATCTCCCCGATCTCCTCGGCCACCAGGGTGATCGGATGTTTGGAACCGGCGAAGGAGCGCCGGCCGGGAAGGGTGACGTCAATTCGTTCGCTGACCAGGCGACGGCTGATTTCGGCCCGTCGCAGCGCCTCCCCCCGAACGTCGATGGTCCGCTCCAACTCTTCCTTGATCCGGTTGGCCAGGGCGCCGATCAGCGGCCGGTCTTCGGAGGAGAGTTGCCCCATTTCCTTCATGATGGCCGTCAATTCCCCTTTGCGGCCAAGGAAACGGACCCGCACTTCTTGCAGGGCCGCTTCCGAATCGGCGCCGGTCAAGGCGTCCTGTGCCTGCTGCAGCATGGCTTCGAGCTGTTGCTTTATCATGACCCGACTCGATGGAGGTAGAAATAAGAATGGAAGCCGTCAGGCTTCCATCTGGACAGCGCCTTGCGCAAAAAAGGAGATGGGATAAACCCATCTCCTTTATCCCATTACTGCAGTTGGGTTTTGGCCTGGGCGACCACGGCACTGAATCCCTGGGGATCAGCGACGGCCAACTGGGCCAGGATCTTGCGATCAAGGCCGATCTGGGCATGTTTCAGGCCGAAGACCAGGCGACTGTAGGAGAGGCCATTCTCGCGGGCCGCGGCATTGATCCGGGCGATCCAGAGGGCCCGAAAATCGCGCTTCTTGACCTTGCGATCGCGAAAGGCATAGTTGAGGGCCCGGTCGACCGCCTCGGCGGCGCTGCGGAAAAGCTTGCTGCGCGCGCCCCGGTAGCCTTTGGCCAGTTGGAGAACTTTGTTCCTTCTGCGTCTCGCTTTAAAACCACCTTTTGCTCTGGGCATCTGTTACTCCTTTTGTTCTTCGATAGGGCGGGGGTTACCCGCCGCCGGATCTGAAGGGGGAGACATTTCCCCTCAGTTCACGGACGTGAAGCGTGATGCGTACTGACCTACATGTAAGGGATCAGACGGCTGATATTTCTCTGGTCGGCCTTGTGCACCAGCGCCGACTGGCGCAGGTTGCGCTTGCGCTTGGTGGTCTTGGAGGTCAGGATGTGGCTGGTGAAGGCCTTGCTGCGGCGGATTTTGCCGGTCCCGGTCTTGCTGAAACGCTTGGCGGCGCCGCGGTTGGTCTTGATCTTAGGCATCGAAATTCTCCTTGAACATCTATCAGGTCAAAAAGTGGAGCGCAGGCGACCACCAAGGCGGTGACTACCCCAACGATCACCAGCGCCGGTTTATTTCTTCAGAGGCGCCACTACCATGGTCATGAAGCGGCCGAACATCGCCGGATGTGATTCGACTTGCCCGAGGTCCTTGAGCTCTTCGGTCACTTTTTCCATCAGGCGCCGACCGAACTCCGGGTGAGTCACCTCACGACCGCGGAACATGATCGTGACTTTGACCTTGTCCCCTTCCTCAAGAAAGCGACGGGCATTGCGCACCTTGACCTGGAAGTCATGCTCCTCGGTCTTGGGGCGCATTTTGACCTCTTTGATCTCGACCCGCGCCGTCTTTTTCTTGGCCTCGGCGGCCCGTTTGCTCGTCTGATATTTGTACTTGCCGTAATCCATGATGCGGCAAACAGGCGGCGCGGCATTGGGCGAGACTTCAACCAGATCGAGACCGCGCCCCTCGGCGGCGGCAAGGGCCTCGGCAATCGTCAGAATACCGAGCTGATTCCCTTCGTCATCGACCACCCGGACTTCGCGCGCCCGGATGGCGCGGTTGATGTTCGTTTCTGGCTTGGCTATGGGAGCACCTCCTAATGAAATTGCCGGCATTCGTCCTGGACGAACCGGACGAAGTCGGCGGCTGACATGCTGTCGAGGTTATTCCCCGAACGGTGGCGAGGGGAGACGGTGCCGCTCTCCTTTTCCCGCTCACCGATTACCAGCATATAAGGGATCTTTTCCAGCTGGGCTTCGCGGATCTTGAAGCCAAGCTTCTCGTTCCGCAGATCCTTCTGGACCCGGACCCCTTCGGCGCGCAAGGTCTGGAAAACCTGTTCGGCAAATTCGGCCTGGCTGTCGGTGACATTGAGGACGATAGCCTGTACTGGTGAGATCCAAAGGGGGAAATTACCAGCGTAGTGTTCGATCAAAACCCCGATGAAGCGCTCAATCGCCCCCAGGATCACCCGGTGCACCATCACCGGCCGATGTTTTTCCCCATCGCTTCCGACATAGGTGAGATCAAAACGGTCAGGCAGGGTAAAATCGCACTGGATTGTAGCACACTGCCACCTTCTGTCAAGAGCGTCCTTGAGCTTGATATCGATCTTCGGGCCATAAAAAGCGCCATCTCCTTCATTGATTTCAAAGGGAAGACCGGTATCTTTCAGAGCACTCATCAACGCCTCGGTGGCCCGGTTCCAATCCAGGTCGCTGCCGATCGATTTTTCGGGCCGGGTGGAGATTTCCAGTTCGTACTCGAAGCCGAAAATTCCCATCACATCCTGGACAAACTTCAGAACCCCCTTGATCTCGGCATCCAGCTGCTCAGGCGTACAAAGGATATGGGCGTCGTCCTGGGTGAAGCCGCGCACCCGCAGCAGTCCGTGGAGTACCCCTGACTTCTCGTGGCGATGAACGGTGCCGAGTTCGAAGTAGCGCAAGGGGAGATCGCGGTAAGAACGCATCCGGGATTTGTAGATCAGCATGTGGGCCAGGCAGTTCATCGGCTTGATGCCATAGCTCTGCTCATCCACCTCGGTGAAATACATGTTCTCCCGGTAATTTTCGTAATGGCCGGAAGTCTTCCAGAGTTCGGTGCGCAGGATCTGCGGCCCCATGACGATGTCATAGCCGCGCCGCAGATGCTCGCGCCGTTCGAAATCCTCCAGCAAGGTTCGCAGCAGCGCCCCTTTAGGGTGCCAGATGACCAGACCGGCCCCCGCTTCTTCATTGAAGGAGAAAAGGTCGAGTTCACGCCCGAGCTTGCGGTGATCACGCCGCTTGGCCTCCTCCAGCTTCTCCAGATAGGACTTGAGCTCCTTCTGGGTCGGCCAGGCGGTGGCATACAGCCGCTGCAGCATGGCGTTGTGTTCGTCTCCTCGCCAGTAGGCACCGGCGACACTGGTGAGCTTGAAGGCTTTGAGCAGACTGGTCGATGGCAGGTGAGGACCACGGCAAAGGTCGACGAAGTCTCCCTGCCGATAGAGGGAGACGGTCTCGTTGGGCAGATCCCGGATCAGCTCTACCTTGTACTCTTCCCCCAGGTCGGCAAAGAGCGCCATCGCCTGCTCGCGGCTGACCACTTCCCGGGAGATGGGGAGGTCGGCCCCGGCCAGCTCGGCCATCTTCGTCTCGATGCGGGCGAAGTCTTCAGGGGTAAAGGTGTGGTCCGGGCTGTAAAAATCGTAGTAGAAGCCGTTTTCGATGGCCGGGCCGATGGTTACCTGCACACCCGAGCCGAAGAGCGCCTTGACCGCATGGGCCATCAGGTGGGCACAGGAGTGGCGGTAAACTTCAAGCCCTTCGGGAGAATCGAGGGTCACCAGGTCGAGGCGGGCGTCTTCACCCACCGGGGTGGCGAGATCGACCAGGGTGCCGTTCAATCGAGCGGCTACCGCCTGCCGAGCCAACCGTTCGCCAATGGAGCGGGCAACCTCCAGAGGCGTCGTCCCTCGGGGGATCTCCCGCTTCGAGCCGTCGGGAAGTTCGATCCGGACCATTTCGATTCTCCCAATGAAAAAAAGAGGCATCCGGAGATGCCTCGCGAGCTTGCCGGTTGTGGTTATGGTAGGCACGGGCGGGATTGAACCGCCGACCCCTACCGTGTCAAGGTAGTGCTCTCCCACTGAGCTACGTGCCTACAACCGCAATGCCGGTAACTATTATCAAATCTGCCGAATCGCTGTCAAGGTATTTTAAATTTTGGCGGCTGATTTCTTCTCGCCGGGAATTCTCAGGTGCGCTTCGGCGACCCCTTCGAAACGCAACAGCCAAGCCTTGGTGGTGAGCCCCTCCCCCCCCGAATAGCCGGTCAGGCGGAGACCGGCCCCGACGACCCGGTGACAGGGGACGACCAGGGGGAAGGGGTTGGTCGCCATCACCCGGCCGACGGCCCTGGCCGCCCGCGGGTGCCCGGCCAGCGCCGCCAGTTCGCCGTAGGTCACCGTCTCCCCCGAAGGAACCTCGACCAGCTGCCTTAAAATTGCCACGGCAAAGGGGGGAAGACGGTTCCAATCCAGGGGGAGGTCGAACTGGCGCCGCTTGCCCTGGAAATACTCCTCGATCTGCTGCCGTGCCACGGCCGTCGCTTCGGGGTCGGCCTGAGCTTGCGGATAAGCCCGGCGAATGATTGATCTCACCTCTTCCTGCTCGGGACGGTAGACGATTTCCAACACCAGGCCGTGATCGGCCACCAGACCGAGCCAGCCAACCGGCGTTGGCCAGAGGTCGTAGCTGCAGGGAACGGAAGCAACCAGTTTCATCATCTCTCCTTGCGGGCGAATTTGCGACGGATCAGGGCCGCCGCCTCCTTGGTCTCCGGCACGCGCAGCACCAGACAGGCCAGCGTATAGGTAGCCCCGCCGGCGAACACGGCGCCACTGAGCACAATAGCCTTAAGAGCTCTCTCCCCCTCCTGCAGCCAGGGGCCATGGTCGAGGATAACCCAAACCACCACGGCCATCAAGGCCGCCGCCGGCAGCAACCGCAGCGCAGTCTGGAACAGGCTGCGCAGCCCCAGTGTCCCCATCTGCCGGCGCAGGGCCCAGAGGAGAAACAGGGCGTTGAACACCGAGGAGATGGTCAGGGCCAGGGCCAGCCCGAGATGCCCCAGCGGCCCCATCAGCAGCAGACCGAAAAAAAGGTTCACCAGCAAGGTCCAGAAGGAGATCCAGACCGGGGTACGGGTATTTTTCTGGGCATAGAAGGTCGGGACGACCACCCGGCTGATGCCGACGAACACCAACCCCGGCGCGTAGGCCGCCAGGGCGATGGCGGTCTGATGCACTTCCCGGGGGCCGAATTCCCCCCCCATGAAAAACAGGCTGAACACCGGGATGGCACAGAGCATCAGGCCGAGGCTGGCGGGCAAAGTGACCAGCAATATGAGCGCCAGGGAAAAACGCAAAGAGTCCTTGAGCCCCTGCTGATCGCCGGCGGCCGCCTGACGACTCATGGCCGGCAGCACCGCCTGGGCCAGAGAGACGATGAAAATTCCCTGGGGGAATTCGAACAGCCGTTGGGCATAGTAGAGGTAGGAGACGCTCCCCTGCGGCAGGAAAGAGGCGAGCAGGCGGCTGACCACGACATTGATCTGATAGATGGCAACCCCGGCGATGCCCGGGAGCATCAGGCGAGCGATGCGCCCTACGGCGGGGTGTCGGAAATCAAAATCGAGCCGCAGGGAGATCCCCCTTAGTCGCAAGGCGGGATACTGCAGCGCCAGCTGCAAAAAGCCACCAAGCAGCACCCCGATGGCCAGGGAGGTGATCGGCACCGCAAACCAGGGGGAGAGGAAGACGGCGCAGGCGATCATCGACACATTGAGCAGGACAGGGGAGAGGGCCGGCAGAAAATAGTGACCCATGACATTGAGCACACCGGTGAGCAGCGCCAGCAGGCTGACGAAAAAAATATAGGGGAACATCAGCCGGTTGAGGGTATCGGTGAGGGCCAACTTCCCTTCGATGCCGGCAAAGCCGAAACCGATGCCGCGGACAATCAGCGGGGAGGCGAGAATGCCGGCCACCGTCACTACCGCCATGACCACCAGCAGCAAGGTCCAGCAGACAGCCGCCAGCCGCCGGGCCTCGGCCTCCCCCTGCCGATGGTAGACCTCGGCGAAGGTCGGGACGAAAGCGGCGGTCAAAGAGCCCTCAGCGAAGAAGCGGCGCAACAGGTTGGGGATGGTGAACGCCATGAAGAAGGCGTCGGTGGCGAAGCTGGCGCCGAACAGGGTCGCCACCACCATGTCACGCACCAGTCCCGCCACCCGGCTCATCCCGGTGGCCAATCCCATGATTCCGGTTGCCCGGGAAATTTGCTTTTTTTCTGACATGCCCCTGCCGGCCGTTACTAAAAAACGGGATTATTTTTATTTAATTCGTAATGGATGATATTTAACTAGCTGATGATGCAAGGGTTGCCATTACTTATTGGAATATTTTTAGCTTGACGCAAGGAAAATTAAATGGTATAAACCGGCCGTTCCCTGAAAAATTAATCTCACTGCAAACCACATACGAGGGAGGATTAAGCCTTGGCCAACCACAAATCCGCTGAGAAAAGAAGCCGTCAAAACGTCGTCCGCAACGCCCGCAACACGCATATCCGCTCTGCCATGCGCACCTTCGTCAAGCAGGTTCGCGAAGCGGTGGCCGAGGGCGACTCCGGCGCTGCCAAGGCCGCCCTGGAGCGGGCCATCCCTTACAT
>JACZKF010000487.1 GCA_014860175.1 Desulfuromonadales bacterium
GTCTGGGGGTGGCAGGGGAGCTGGCTCGGGCTGGCGGCGGCAGCCCTCCTCCTCAGCCTGGGGACCTGGCGCTGGCTGCCCCGGGAGGGGACGACCAGCGACCGCCCGGCGACCGCTGGCGCCGCGCCGGTTGGCGGCCGCCGGCTCCTTTCATGGCTGACTGCCGCCTACTTCCTCGAAGGGCTCGGCTACGTGGTCACCGGCACTTTCCTGGTGGCCCAGGTCCAACGATTGCCCGGGCTCGCCGGCTACGGCGCCAGCGCCTGGGTGCTGGTCGGCCTGGCGGCCGTCCCCTCCTGCGTTCTCTGGGCCCACCTGGCGCGGCGCGCCGGATATCCGACAGCCCTGACGCTGGCCTATGGGGTCCAGGCCGCCGGCATCGTGTTGCCGGTCGTGTGGCCCTCGCTGATCGGCATTTACAGCGGCGCCATCTTCTTTGGCGGCACCTTCATGGGGATCGTCACCCTGACCATCGGCTGGGGACGGACGCTGCTGCCGCAGCAGAGCGGGTGGGTCATCGGTCTGCTCACCACCGCCTTCGGCGCCGGGCAGATCCTCGGCCCGGGGGCCGCTGGCTGGTTGGCCGAACGGCTCGACGGCTTTGCCATCCCCTTGATCGCCGCCGCCCTGGTGGTCGCTGCCGGCGGACTGCTGATTCCGCTTGGCCTCTGGTTCGAAACAAGAAAGCGCTGATTTTAACGGACACGGGTTGGCCATCGTGAAAACCAATGCAAAAGGAGGAGTCGATGCCTTACGTCAACATCAAGATCACCCGGGAAGGGGCTACCGCCGAGCAGAAAGCCAAGCTGATCGAGGGGGTGACGCACCTGCTGCGCGACGTACTGGGGAAAAATCCGGCGACCACCGTCGTCGTCATCGACGAAGTCGATACCGACAACTGGGGGATCGGCGCCGAGTCGATCACAGTGCGCCGGCGCCGGGGACAGTAGCGGCGGGCAAAAGTCGCACCTGATCGAGATAAAGGCGGGCGGGGGCGATCCGCTGAACGGTGAACAGCCCGAAGGAAGCCACCTCCCCCAACTTCAGGCGGCGTCCGGCCGGAGCGGCGGCGGCCGTCTCGAGGTCGATCCGGAGCCGGCTCCAGCCGGGGGGGACGGTGTGCACCGCATTGAAACGGTCGGCATAAGGGCGACCATTGTCCCGGTGCGCCTGGTCGAAGAGGAGCAGGTGAATTTCCAGCGGCTCGGTCTGTGGGTTGTAGAGGGAGAGCTCCAGTGCCCCGAAACCACGCCAGTCGCCCGGAAAGTCATCCATGAACAGCCCCGAGTAAGGTTCGGTACCGAATTCGACCTGGAGTGAAGCTTCTCCTTCGATGGCCAGTCCGAGCGTCCGGGAGATCCGGGCGCTGCCGCTCCAACGCCCTAGCTCCAGGGGAGATTCGAAGCTGGCCAGAAGGGGGAACTGCTGCCGCGCCAGCAGGGAGTCCGCCATCAGGGCGGTGGCCGGCAATACGACCGCGGCCAGGGCCAGACCGGCGGCGCCGCGGCAGAGACGACGCTGCAGAGGGGGGCTGATCGCCGGAGAGGGGACGAAAATGGCCACCGCCAGCAAGGCGCCGGCCAGGTTGCGCAGCAGATCCCACAGGTCGAAAGAGCGGCCGAAAAGTGTCTGCGCCCCTTCTACCAGCACCCCTCCGCCCAGCGCCAGGATAAAAGCAAAGCCGAGCTGCCCGGCCAGCGACTCTCGGCGCAGGGCCGGAATTTTCAGCAACAACGCGGTCCAAAGGGCAAACGCCGGCACATGCCCCAGATTCCATAAGGCCTGCTCCAGGCGGGAGGGGTGGGCAGCGCCGCCGACGAACATCAGCACGACCAGTACCAGCGCCAGCGGCACCCAGAGGCCACCGACCTTTCCCACCCCTTTTCCTTCCACCTTTGTCCCCGCCATGATGGTCATGAACGCCAGTATAGCATCCGCTCCACGCAGGGTGGTCGACACTTTGCGCGACGGCACAGCCAAAGGTTATTGACTTTTTCTAACCACCATTTAGCCTTGGCGAAACGGCCGAACAGGAGGGCGCCGATGCTGATCCGGGTCAAATACCCCAACGGACGCTTCGACATGGTGCAGGACTACTACCTGGAAGCGCTCCTGGCAGCGAGGCGAGTCTGCCGCTTCCAGCGCGACGGAATCTGGGTGGAGGTTAACCGCGACCCGGTGCGCTGCGCTGGTGAACGCACCTATTCCGGCCCGGAGCGGCGGGGGCGGGTGATCCCGCGCCCTCTCGAGCTGCCGGTTCGCGTTGGCGGTCGCTCTTACCGTCCTTTCGCTTGATAAAAAAAGGCCATCCGCAAGCGGATGGCTATTTAATTGTCCGTGGGTGGGCCACCGACATTGAAATCGCGTCGAAACCGGATTTAGACGAATAAAGAAAAAAGATTCCCCTCAGAACAAAGAATCAGCAGAATATTGAATTGAGCGGGGAAGAAAATTAAACACAGATGGTCAATCCATCCAGCACTTCAACGCGACCAGTGCAAGATGTGAGCACGCTAGATGAAAAACAGAGGGAAATCAACCAAATAATTTTTAAGAACTTCCATTGATAACCCCTTTTGCCTGGTATTCGAAAGCCTGTGCAAGAGATTTCAACAAGATCGAACCGGCCTCCTCGGCGCTGACACCGAAAACGAAGATTCCGTCCTCATGTCCCCCCATGGCAAAGATCCCCTGCCGCGCAGCGGTTGCCGTCAGCAGACGCTTCACTTCCGCAGCCATTTCGGGCGAACCGTAGGAGGCGTTCTCGCCGATCACCGGCAGGCCGAGACGTTCGGCACTATGCCAAAGATCCGGAGAATGAACATGCATGACAAACCGGATCTGCGGATCGGCGGCGTAGATCGCCCCATGGGTCAGGGCCTCGGCTGAGGGGCGGATCGGCCCTTGGGCGACGACCAGATTAGCCGTCGGCCGGCACTCGCTTACAACGGCAAAGTGTGCCGGCAGCAGCTCCGGCAGGCCACCGGTCTGGGTACCGCTGATGACAAAGCGCCGCAGCGGCGCCGGCGCCTCCTGCGGGGGAAGCCGGCGGCTCAGGTTGCCATACCCGTATCCACCGTAGCGCCCCGGGTCGCGCCCGATCAGCCGCAGCAGGTGCAGAATCCGCCGCCAGGCGATCAGGTCAGCCAGTTCGGCCTGGGCCAACGGCGCCGCCGCACTGAATTCCAGCTCGAATTTAATGACCCCTTCTTCGCCCATGGTCTTCCTCGGTAGCCTCCACACTTGCCCAAACGGCATGGATGTACCACAGCTGGGAGGGCAATTCAATCTTTGCAAGCATCGGGAAGTGGAAGCCGGGTCAGAGTTGCCACCAGAGCAAGACGGCAAGAGCCCCTTCGATCAGGGCAGCCACCCCCAAAAGCGGAAGAATCAGCCCAAGATAGAGACGCAGGCCGATGGTCAAACGCTGCTGGAGCCGGGCCAGGCGGCCGGGGCCGGAAAACCAGAGCCCGATCCATAACCCCAGTCCCCAGGTGATGAACATCGCCGGCAGTTCGAAGATCCCGTGGGGCAAAACCTTCCAGACTTCCCCCGGGGCAATGGCGATCACGGCCCCGAAAAGCAGTCCGTTGGTGACTGCCGCGGCCGCCGGCAACAGCCCGAAAGCGACTCCGGCCAGCAAAGCGATGGCGGCGGCGACGGCATTGCGAAAAAAGATGGCCACCACCAGCTCCGCCGCCGACCGGCCGAGCAGACCGCTGACGATCTCCTGGAACTGCTGCAGAATCGGCTGGCTGACCGCCGGCACCAGCAGACCCACCCCAATCCCGGCGACAAACAGGAGAATGGCCGACCAGATGAGCTCTCGCGCCAGGCGCAGATCGTGGTAGATCTGCTGGTAAAAAGACCTCATCCGGTTATCCCCATCGACTCCCTCAGCTCTCCTGATCCTCGATTTGGCTGCCGGGTTTCCAGCAGAGCGTCTACCCAGGGTTGCACAGACGCGGAGATATGCTTTATTAAAGGATGGAGGTGGCCATGGCCCCGCGCGTGAAAATCGCCTGTCCCCACTGTGGCCAGGTTTTCGCCCAGAACCTTTTCTCTCTGTCGGCCGGCATGTGGCGACACTGTCCCGGCTGTGGCGGAGCCATCCGCATTACGGCCGTCGACATCCGGCGGCTGTGGCAAGCCATCTGGAGAAGAAGACCTTAGTGTTCGGGCCCCTGCCCCTCAC
>JACZKF010000046.1 GCA_014860175.1 Desulfuromonadales bacterium
GCCGTCGAACTCGCCGCGATACTCTTCCCAGTGAATGGAGAGCTCCTCCACCCGGGCCCCCGCCGGTCCCTGCCGGCACCAGTCGAGTAGCTGCCGCACCGCCGTCTCCCCCCCTTCGAACACCGCCTCCACATCGCCATCCGGCAGATTGCGCACCCAGCCGGTAACCTGGTGCGCTTCGGCGGTGCGGCTGGTGTAGTAACGGAAACTGACCCCCTGCACCCGCCCCCGGATGCGCACCGTCGCCCTGATCGGTTTCATGCGTTCTCCACCTAGTGCATCATGCGGAGAAATTCCTCCTCATCGAGAATTGCCACCTTGAGTTCCTGGGCCCGTTCCAGCTTGCTTCCGGCCTCCTCGCCGGCGACCACGTAATCGGTCTTCTTGCTCACCGAGCCGGCCGCCCGGGCGCCGAGCTTCTCCACCCGCTCCTGGGCCTCCTTGCGGGAGAAGCGCGAGAGGGAACCGGTGAAGACGAAGGTCTTGCCGGCCAGCGGGCCACCACCCCGGCGGACGCTCTCTTCGGGGATGACGCCGGCGCTGCGCAGCCGTTCCAGCACATCGCGGTTGCGCGGCGAGGCAAAAAAGCCGAGAACGCTGTCGGCCACCTGGGGGCCGATCTCGTGAACCGTCATCAACTCCTCCCGCCCGGCCCGGGAGAGCTCGTCCAGGGAGCCGAAGTGGCGGGCGAGGACTTTGGCATTATGGATGCCGACGTGGCGGATTCCCAGAGCGTAAAGGAAACGGGGGAGGGAGCGCTGCTTGCTCTGGGCGATGGCGCCGAGGAGATTGTCGGCCAGCTTCTCCCCCATCCGCTCAAAACGAAATAGATTCTCGCGGCGCAGCCGGTACAGGTCGGCCACATCCCGCACCAGCTCGAGGCGCAACAACTGGTCGATATAGCGCTCTCCCAGCCCGTCGATGTCCATCGCCTGGCGGGAGGCGAAGTGCTTGATCGACTCCTTGAGCTGGGCCGGGCAGGAGAGCCCCTGGCAGCGCGGCACCACCTCCCCCGGCAGGCGGGTGACCGGCGTACCGCATTCCGGACAGGCTTCGGGCAGGGGGATCTCCTCCTCGGTGCCGGTGCGCTCCTCGGTGAGAACCTTGACCACATCGGGGATGACGTCGCCGGCCCGCTCCACCACCACCCGGTCCCCCTTCTTCACCCCCAGCCGGGCGATCTCATCCCAGTTGTGCAGACTGGCCCGGGAGACGGTGACCCCGCTCACCTCCACCGGCCGCAGGCAGGCCACGGGGGTGATGGCGCCGGTGCGCCCGACCTGCAGCACCACCTCTTCGATCAGGGTCACCGCCTGGCGGGGAGGGAACTTGGCGGCGATCGCCCAGCGCGGCGAGCGCGACTTCTCCCCCAACTCGCGCTGCAGGCGCCAGTCGTTGACCTTGACCACCACCCCGTCGATCTCGAACGGCAGGGTTTCGCGGCGGGCGGCCTGCTCCTGGTAGAAGACCATGACCTCGTCGATGCCGTGGGCCAGCCGGGTCTGCTCGAGCAGCACCCGCAACCCCCAGCGGCGAAGATGCTGCAGCAGCTCATACTGACTGGAGGGTTCGACCCCTTCGATGGTGCCGACGCCATAACAGGCGATCTTCAGCGGCCGGCGGGCGGTAATGGCCGAATCGAGCTGACGCAGGCTGCCGGCGGTGGCATTGCGCGGATTGGCAAAGACCGGTTCGCCGGCCTCCTCCCGCTCCCGGTTGAGGGCCTGGAAGTCGGCCAGATCCATATAGACTTCGCCGCGCACCTCGAGCAGGGGAGGGAAGTCCCCCTGCAACAGCAGCGCGATGGTCGGGATGGTCTTGAGGTTCTCGGTGATCCTCTCGCCGGTGGTGCCGTCGCCGCGGGTGGAGCCGAGCGCGAGTCCCCCCTGGCGATAGACCAGTTCGACGGCCACCCCGTCCATCTTCAGCTCACACAGATAATCGAGCTCTTCCCGGGTGCCGAGGAAACGCCGGCTGCGTTCGTCGAACTCACCCAGCTCCGTCGCTGACATGGCGTTCTCCAGCGACAGCATGGGGAAGGTATGGCGCACCGGTTCGAACTTGTCGAGAG
>JACZKF010000047.1 GCA_014860175.1 Desulfuromonadales bacterium
GAGAGGGCCGGGGAGAGGGGGTCGGGGTCATCAAGAACCAGGTCACCCTGCTCCCCGGCAGCCACCTGACCCCGGCCGACGTCGAGGAGCTGAAAGTCCTCTGCGAAGACTTCGGCCTCGACCCGGTGGTCATCCCCGACCTCTCCAATGCCCTCGACGGCCATATCGACGCCACCGTCTCCCCCCTCTCCACCGGCGGCATCGGCGTCGAGCGCATCCGCCGCGCCGGGTCGAGCTGCGCCATCCTCTATTTCGGCGATTCCCTGGCCAAGGCGGCGCGCATCCTCGGCGAGCGCTGCCACACGCCACACTACGGCTTCACCTCGGTGACCGGACTAGCCGAGGTCGATCGGCTGCTGATCGTCCTTGGTGAGCTGGCCGGCGTCGACATCCCGGGCAAGTACCGGCTCCAGCGCAGCCGCCTGTGCGATGCCATGGTCGACTGCCACTACCAGTTCGGCGGCAAGAAGGTGGCGCTGGCCGGCGAAGCCGATCTGCTCAAGACCCTCACCCCCTTCCTGCACGGCCTGGGGTGCGATATCCGCCTGGCTCTAGCCGCCACGCGGGTGCGGGGGCTGGAACAACTCCCGGGTGCGCTGGTGACCACCGGCGATCTGGAGGATCTCGAACAGCAGGCGGCCGGCGTCGATCTGCTGGTCGCCAACAGCAACGGCCGCCAGGCGGCGGCCAAACTCGGTATCAAAAGCCATCTGCGGGCCGGCTACCCGGTCTTCGATCGCATCGGTGCCCACCAGCGCACCTGGGTCGGCTACCGCGGCACCATGCAGCTGATCTTCGAGGTCGGCAATCTCTTCATGGCCAATTCGAAGGAAGCGACAAAGCAGCACAACTGATCCCTTCACGCCTCACGCCTCATGAGGGAAGACCATGATCCACACTCGCCGGCTCGATCTGATTGGGCCCCGCAGAAAGAGAGGAATCGCCATGAAAGTCGCCTTTGCCAGCACCGACAAGATCCATATCGACGAACATTTCGCCCGGGCTGCCAACTTTGTCATCTGGGAAATCGACCCGGACGACGCCCGCCTGGCCGGAGTGGCGCAGGTCGCCGCCACCGGCGACGATGAGGATGACAAGATTGCCGCCCGCCTGGCGGTTCTGGCCGACTGCGCCATCGTCTATGTTACTCAAATCGGTGGCCCGGCGGCAGCCCGGCTGGTCGCCAGCAAGATCCACCCCCTCAAGAGCAAGGGGGTGGAAACAATCGCGGACGTCATCGAGAAATTGCAACAGGTCCTGTGCACCAACCCCCCGCCCTGGATGAGAAAGAGGCTGCCAGGCGGGGAGCGGCCGGGATTTGTGGAACGATAAGTTTTATTGGACTGGGACCCATAGGACCCATAAGTCCCATAGGTCTCATAAGTCCCATAGGTCCCATCAATCAAAAAAAACCAAGGGAGAACCACCATGGCATTTCTGACCGGGCAAACCAAGGGAGGGAAAGACTGGACCCCGACCTTCATCGAAGCGATCGATCCGGAAAAATGCATCGGCTGCGGCCGCTGCTACAAGGCCTGTTCGCGCAACGTTCTCGGCCCCCTCGATCTGGAGGACGAAGAGTCCGAATCGCTGCGCATGGTCATGACTGTCGTCGATGACGCCGGTTGCATCGGCTGCGTCGCTTGCGGCGTGACCTGCGCGAAGAAGGCCTTTTCCTTTAAGCCGAAGACCTGGTGACGGAGATCAAGATGAAATTCGCCGTAGCTTCGCTCTCCGGTACCGAGGTCGACCAGCACTTCGGGCACGCCGAGCGGTTCTTGCTCTACGAGTACCACCAAGGAAAGCCGCAGCTGGTCGGCACGGTGGAGGTGGAAAAATACTGCACCTACGATGCCGGTCACCCTTTTCGCCGCCGCCAGTTCAACGCGATCATCGCCGCCCTGGCCGGTTGCCAGGCGGTCGTCACGGCGATGATCGGGGATTATCCCCTGCAGGAGCTGAAACAAGCCGGACTGCCGCACTTCACGGCGGCCGGCCCCATCGAAACCGCGCTGCAAACCGCCCACGACGAACTCTTCAATAGCTCGAACAACGGAACAGGAGGCGGCGGTCGGGGTGATCCCCGATCAGGAGTATAGTCGATCGGTGAGGCATGCTGACCGTGCTGTCCAAAAGGAATGTATCGAAGCCGGGATGAGCGAGGTCCTGGTCAAGCCTTTCGAGGCCGCCAGCCTCTTTGCGGCCATCGAGCGCTGCCTGGGCCAGGTTTAGGCCTGACTGTGCCAGGGGTCTATTCTCAAGGCCAGCAGGGGTCCCCTTCAGCCCATACCGACGGACCGACCTGCCAGGTTTATTTCGACCGCAGGCTCTTGAGGGCACCGCCCCAGGCGATCACCTGGTCAAGCATGGCGTTGACCGATGCCTCGTGACGGGGATGCGGCTTGAACACGGTGAAGTTCTCGAAATCGGTGAAGAGCGAGAGCATCACCTGACTGCGCACGTCGGCGACCTGCAGCTCCCCCATCACCAGTCGCAGCTGCTCCACCGCCCGCGCACCTCCTATGCTGCCGTAGCTGACAAACCCCGCCGCTTTGTTGTTCCACTCCGCATAAAGGAAGTCGATGGCGTTCTTGAGAGCGCCGGCGATGCCGTGGTTGTATTCCGGCGTCACGAAGACGAAGGCGTCGAAGGCGGCAATCTTGGCCGCCCAGTCTTTGGTGTGCGGCTGCGAGTATTTCCCCTGCGATGGCGGCACCGGTTCATCGAGCAGAGGGAGGTTGAAATCTTTGATATCCACCAGGTCATAGTCGGCGTCGCCGCGCTTTTGAGCGATTGCCTCGACCCAGCGGGCGACGGCTTCGCCGACCCGGCCAGGACGAGTGCTACCGATGATAATGGCGATTTTGAGCATGTCTCGATATCTCCTCGAAGGGTTCAGGAATCGGCGTTTACTTTATCAGAGAGTGCTCCGAATCCAAGAGAACCAGCATCATCGATATCATGATTAGCCGTCAGGGGTACCGCTGGTGGTTCGCCAGGCACGAGAAAGCCCTGCTGGCGAAGGGGGCGCTTTCGTAAAAATGGTGGGGGGGTAGGTTACCGCAGTTCATCGCTCCAGTAGATTCGCAGCCGTCTGACTCCAAATTTTATTGCCTTCTGAACATCCGTTCCCATGTAGATGTCGATCCGCTTTTTGTGGCGTGCTGCTGTTTTGTCGAGGACGACGTATTCACCCTGCAAACCTTTGATTCGCAGGGTAGTTCCCCTCGTAAGTCCCTCCTCGAGAAGGTCGGGGGAAACGGCCACGGCTTTCATGCCCGGTTTGAGCTGATCTCCCCAAGCAGCGATTGACGAGTTCGAATCGGTCTGCGAGGGGACCGAATTGTATGCAGTCGCGGTAACAACCATCGAACGCTTTGGAGATTCCGCCGCGCACACAGCAGCGCACAGGAAAATCGATAGCAGCACAATCGGGATCAATCCTCTTGTTTTCAAAGGGGCCTTTCGCTTTGGCCATTCAGGCTTTCTTGACGAACTCCGACTTCAACTGCATGGCGCCGATGCCATCAATCTTGCAGTCGATATTGTGGTCTCCGGAAACGATGCGGATGTTCCTGACCTTGGTGCCGACCTTGACCACCGATGACGATCCCTTGACTTTAAGATCTTTGATGACGGTCACCGAGTCACCGTCGTTGAGTAAATTGCCAAAGGCGTCACGCACGACGCTGGCGACCTCCGAGCTCTCTTCTACTGTCGTCGCCCACTCCTGGGCGCACTCCGGGCAGACGTACATCCCTCCGTCTTCGTAGGTGTATTCCGAACTGCAAGCTGGGCATTTGGGCAGGGTAGCCATGTGGTGTCCTTGATTGGTTGGTGACTCTCCGGTTCAGTGGCGAGCGAGGCTGTCGCACTTCGGTGCCGGTAGCACATGGCAGATCGACAAAGCTCGCATGGGTAAAACGGATGTCTTATATATCATATATTTCCCCCGACATGAACCGACAACCACTTGCAAGGCTCATCCCCGACATTGAATGGCAATTCCTGCGAAACTCGGCTGCAGATGAAGGATAGCGATCTGTGCAGCATCGTGGCATTGACAATATCAGCGGGGACGCTTGAATTGGGACAGTCTGCCGACGACCTCCGTGTGATCGACAGCGCCGCTTCGAAGATTACGGTGCAAGGGCTCGGGAGAAGAAGAACACTGCACACACCCTGATAGGAGGACAACATCATGTACAAAGCCAAAGCCTACTCCAGCGCCAGCGCGACCTCGCCGCTGGCCTCCGACACGATCTCGCGCCGCGACCCGACCGAACGCGACGTGCAGATCGAAATCCTCTTCTGCGGCATCTGCCACTCCGATCTTCACTACCTTCGCGACGAGTGGCACAGCATCATGCCCGCGGTCTACCCCTGCGTGCCGGGGCACGAGATCGTCGGTCGGGTCGTCAAGGTCGGCTCCGCGGTCACCACGTTCAAACCGGGCGACCTGGCGGGGGTCGGCTGCCTGGTCGATTCGGACCAGACCTGTCCCAACTGCCGGGATGGCCTGGAACAGTTGTGTCCCAACCAGACCCTCACTTACGGTTCCCCGGACAAGCACCTCGGGGGTGTCACCTATGGCGGCTACTCCGAAAGCATCGTCGTCGATGAACGCTTCGTGCTGCATGTCCCCCCCACCCTCGACCTGGCCGGGGTCGCACCGCTGCTCTGCGCCGGGATTACGACCTACTCGCCGATGCGCCGCTGGGGCAACATCAAAGGGAAAAAGGTCGGCGTGGTCGGCCTCGGCGGCCTGGGGCACATGGGGGTGAAGTTCGCCAAGGCCTTCGGCGCCCGCGTCGTGGTCTTCACCACCTCGCCGGGCAAGAAGGAGGATGCGCTCCGTCTGGGGGCCGATGAGGTCATCCTTTCCACCCACGCCGAAGAGATGCGGACGCACGCCGGCAGCTTCGACTTCATCCTCGACACCATCGCCGCCGATCACGACATCAACGCCTACATCAACATGCTGGGCCGCGACGGCAACATCACCCTCGTCGGCGCGCCGGAGAAACCTCTCGCCGTCTCCGCCTTTGCCCTTCTCCTGGGCCGCCGCAGCCTCTCCGGATCGATCATCGGCGGCATCGCCGAGACCCAGGAGATGCTCGACTTCTGCGGCCAGCACAACATCACCGCCGAGGTCGAAGTCATCCCCATTCAGAGAATCAACGAAGCCTACGAACGGCTGGCCAAGTCGGATGTGAAGTACCGCTTCTCCATCGACATGGGCTCACTCAAGGCTGAGTAATCGCAAACGGCTGTCTGGGGAAATTCGCAGGGATCCTTAGGATGCGTTCCGCCGCTCTTGGAGAACGGCAGATAGCCCAGTTCATCGAAGCGCTGAGGAACGTTTGCAAAGGTTCTGCGATTAAGTTAAAGGTTGAGAACATGTACGAGGAGGATTCATGCGAATTCTTTATGCCACAGACGGCTCTTCTCAGGCGAGAGCGGCAGGCGTCCTGCTTGCCGGATTGAATCTATCGCCGCGTGACAAGATCACCGTTTTGACAGTTGATGACCGAAGAGGTGAGGTCGCTGCCGATATCATCTTCAGGGCCGCGCTGGAAGACCTCTCTGGAACTCTTGCCCGTATAGACACCCAGACACGAGAGGGGTATCCGGATGAAGAAATCCTGAATGCATGCAAGGAATGGTCGGCGGATCTGCTGACTGTGGGGGCCAAGGGCGCCTCTGGTCTGGTGCGTTTTCTTCTGGGGGGTGTGACGGCACGAGTACTGCGCCATGCCCCTTGTTCCGTCCTCATTGTGCGCCCAGAGAAAACATCAATTCGGCGCGTCATCCTGGCCTTGGACGACAGCAACTCGGCGCGAGCGGCAGCCGCCGCACTGACGGCCTTCCCTTTTCCGGCAGGAACGGAAGTGCAACTGGTCAGCGTACTTCCTTTCCTGTACCGGCAGGAGCCACAAAGGCAGCCCGTCTACATGCCGTCCGGTGAGGATGAATTCAATGTCATTCAAGATTCAGCCACCCTCATAGATCGCCTTCTGGGCAGCGGTTTTCGGGCATCGATGCATCTTTTGCGCGGTGACCCCGCAGCCGCTCTGCTTGATCACTGCGAAGAGCAGGATGCGGACCTGATTGTGATGGGCTCGCACGGCAGCAGTCCTGCCGAACGGTTTCATCGCTTTCTCTTGGGGAGTGTGTCCGAGAAACTCGCTCGCTATGCCCCCTGCTGCGCCTTGGTGATAAAGCAACCAGGAGAATAGCCCCGTGTCGCGAGCCCGGTCATCGACAGCGGCGAGGTGTTCGGCCTTGTGAGTTTCACGGATCTGGTTTTGTGCGGCACTTGTCCCCCGGAATAGTTTCTTCGCTGCAGCCCTGAGGCTCAAGCCAGTTCGGCGAGAAAGACCATGGTCACCGAGAACTCTGTTGGCCGACCCGTCATGGACTGGGACACACACGAACATCTCGCATGGAACGTATGGAATTTGTTTATCTCATAGTCCCACTTCTCCTGCTCGGTGTGGTAATCGCAGCGGTGTGGCTCGATCGCTGGAGCGTCCCGGTGATCTTGGTCGCCCTTGGCGTCGGAATCGCTGTCGGAAGCGATGTCCTCGGCATCTGGCATTTCGACAACGTTGAAGCGGCCAATAACCTGGCGAACGCCGCCCTGGTATTCATCCTCTTTCATGGCGGGCTCGCGACCAAGCGAGCTGACCTCAGGGCGGTTGCGCTGCCGGCCGGAGGGATGGCGACGTGGGGCGTCATCCTGACCGCCGCGATGACATTCTGTTTCCTCCACTTTGTCTTGGGCTGGGAGGCGGCGCAGTCCCTGCTGCTCGGCGTGGTTATCTCGTCGACCGATGCGGCGGCGACGTTCTCGATCCTGCGCCGTCAGTCGCTACCCTCCAGGCTATCGTCGACGATCGAGATCGAAAGCGCGGCGAACGACCCGATGGCAATTCTCCTGACGCTCGTCGTCGTGGAGGGGTTGTCGTCCGGATTGAACGGCGGGCTTCTGATCGTGCCGTTGTTCCTCTGGAAGTTCCTGGCCGGGCCGCTGATCGGATGGTTGATGGCGCGCGGCGCGCTGGCGATCTTCAACCGGTTGAACCCGAAGGACCGCGGCTATTACTACGTGCTCCTGCTCGCGGTCGTTCTCTTGACCTACGGCGTCTCCGAGCTCGCATTGGCGAGCGGCGTGCTCGCGGTGTTCACCGCCGGCTTTGTCATGGGAAACCAGCATTTCATCTACAAGCAGGGCGTTCGCAATTTCTCGGCCGCTTTGTCGATGATTGCCAACATCGGCGTATTCGTGATGATGGGCCTGCTGGTCTTTCCCAGCCAGTGGTCGGCGTTGTGGGTAAAAGGCATTGTCCTGTTTATGGTGTTGACATTCATTGCGCGCCCTGCCGCCGTGTGGATCGGCACGTTCGGTATGAAGCTCGGGGTACGCGAACGCCACTTCATGTGTTGGGCTGGACTGCGCGGCGCGGTTCCGATCGTCCTCGCGACTTACCCCATGGCCGCCGGTCTTCCGATCGGCCAAGAAGTGTTCAATCTCGTCTTCTTCGCAGTCCTGTTGTCGATTTTGACGCAGGGATCGACGCTCGGCACCTTGGCCCGCCGCCTCGGGCTGTCGGAGCCTGCTCGGCCGCAACCGCTTTATGGGCTCGAACTGGTTGCGATGGCCCATAGCGACCTCGATCTGTTCGTCGTCGACCTGCCGGGGCCGCAGGGACGGCCGGGGCCACGGATTCGAGACCTGGCTCTCCCGCCCCGCGCCTTGATCACTTTGATCACGCGTGGCAGCGAGGTCGTCGCTCCGACAGGCCAAACGCGCTTGCTCGGGTGGGACCAGGTGACGGTCCTTGCCCGCGTCGTCGATGAGGAGGCGGTTCACGCGGCACTGGTGCAGCCGTTCGATCGGCCGGTCGAGCCTGAGGAGCCCACGACCCGTGTACTCGATGTCGAACCAACTATGTCGCGAGCGGTCGATGATACTGACGTCATGCAGAGGAAGGCAATTCTGCTCGGCCACGGCCGCGTCGGAGCCGTGCTGGCCGGCTTCCTGCGGCAGCGCAAGCTGCCGTTCATCGTGATCGAGCAGGATTTGACGACCGTCGAAAGGCTGCGCCGCGCGGGAGTTCCAGTCGTCCATGGCGAAGGTGACAAGCCAGCCGTGCTTGAGAGCGCGGGGATTGCCGACGCGCGGCTTCTGCTCATTACGTCTGCGGAGTTAATTACCGTGCGCCGCGCCATCGAGTACGCACGGCAGGTGAACCCGGCTATCGAGATCGTGGTCCGTGTCCACCAACCCGCCGAACTCCAACGGCTATGCACCTTCCCCCAGACACAATGTGTGCATGGCGAGGTGGAGATCGCCTATGCGATGGCTCGCCTCATGTTGCTCGCATCCGCCGTCAGCGTCATCGAGACCGAAGCGATACTGATCGACGCCCGACGCAATCGGAGCGGGCTGAGCATCCCACGCACCCGCATCACCGAGATTCATGTGCCGGCAACTTCACCAGTTCTCGGCAAGAAACTCCCGGAACTGGGGCTGCCGCGTGGCGCGGTTCTCATCACCATCTCCCGCAACGGCGAGTTTGTCGTGCCGAACGAGCAGACGAAAATCCTCGCAGATGATGCGCTGCTGGTGCTGGCGGACGCAGAAACGACGCGCGAGATCGAGCAGCTCGTTCTTTTGCCGCATTCCGAGATCTCGTGAGCAGACTCGGCGGGGATGGCCAGGTTTTCAGTGAAATACGTCGCCATCCGGGGCGACACACAATCGGTTTCTCCCCGTTCTCTTCGCCTCGTACATGGCCCTGTCAGCCCGCGCGATAACGGAATCCCTGTCTTCATCCGCCTTTAGCATCGCCAATCCGATGCTTATGGTAATCGGAATGTTTTGTCCCTTCGTATGGATGGGAGTTGCGGCAATCTCGTGGCGTATCCGCTCCCCGATGGTCAGGGCAAGCTGGCGATCGGTGTTGACGAGGATGATGACAAACTCCTCACCGCCGAATCGCCCAACCACATCGAAATCTCTGACAGCGGCCTGAATGCGCTCCGCAACATGCCGAAGCACTTCGTCACCCGCAAGATGTCCGTAGACATCGTTGATTTTCTTGAAGTGATCGAGATCCGACATCATCACGCAAAGAGGTTTTTGCTTGCGCTTGGCGACTTCGATCTGATGATCCAAGATATCCATGAGCCTGCTGTAGTTGCTGACTCCTGTCAGTTCATCGACATGGGCCTTGTGGTGAAGCCGGGCGGCTTCCTGGCGGAGATCCTCCAGCGACCTCGCCATCTCCTCGGCCTCGTACCGGCGGTAAGCCTCGGCCACCAGATACGTGTCCAGCGCGAATATTCTGTTCAGGAAGTCGGCAAAGTAGTCCAGGTCTGGTCGATGATCCTGATGGCGATGAAAGATCGAATCCACAAGGTGCTTCCGGATCCTGACGAGCAGCGGATGGACGAGGCTCAAGGGGAATTGTATGAGGGCACAATCGCGACCTATCTTCAAGCGGTCGTTGACGTACTCGGAGGTATCGAACTTCTTCCCGAGGGTCAGCAATTGATGCGTATGGATCTCTTTTAGTTTCTCAAGGAACGATTCGTTTGTGAATCGCTGGAGAGACGGATGTCTGAGCGCCAATCCATAAGCTTGATCCAGTACGTTTTCGATCTGCTCCCCGGTGACTTCTTGGTGGAAGAACTCTACCCATGCATAATCATCTGCTTTCAGGTCAATGATGGCAAGCATAGGAACAAATTTTTCCGCCGTGATCTGGTCTTGCTCCATTGGGATTCTCCTCGGCTCCGAGGTGATTGGCGAAATCCATCATCGGCTCGAAGATCAGCCAGATTGATGCCGCTATTTCGGGTTGGCCCCCTTGCGCATCAGTGCCTCGGCTAGCCAGAAGGTGCACACCTCACTCCCGGTCAGCAGCGGTTGCCAGGAAGGTAACTCGTGGACAAGGTTACCGCCGCCCCTTCCTGCTGCAAGTGCCAACGCGTGTCGGCAATTCGCGAAAGAAAACGCAAGTCATGGCTGACCAGCAACAAACCGCAGGGGCAATCACGCAGAGCATCCTCCAGGCACTCGATAGCTTGGAGGTCGAGATGGTTCGTCGGCTCGTCCATGACAACCAGGTGCGGGCGGCGAATAATCCCCAGCGCCAGCAGCACCTTGCGCAGCTCCCCCGGACTGACATCGAGGTGGCGCAGCAGCCGCTCGGGGCGCGAACCAAGCGCACTGACCACCGTCATGACCACTCCGAGCTGCTCAGGTGAGAGTCGATGCACCGCCGCCATGATGTCGCGTGTCCGCGCCAGGTCGATCTCCTGCGGAAGGTAGATCAAGCGCTCTTCGGGGACATTCAATCTGTGCAGGATATGCCGGACAAGGGTGCTCTTCCCCAGGCCGTTCGCGCCGGTCAGGGCGATCCGATCCTGGTGCAGCATGGTGAGATCCGGAATGATCAGGCGACGCGAGCCGTCGAGGGCAAGGGTGTCCGCTGGAATCGTGAAGAGGCGCTGACGTGGGGAGATGGAGCCTTCCAGCCAAAAGCTGGCCGCGTATCGTTTTTTCACCTGAAAGGAGGCGACGTGTTCCCGGGCATGCGCGAGGCGGCCGCTCAACTGGTGGGCAAGACGTCCTGCCTGACCGTCTTTGCCGGAAACCCGAGCGCGGTCGATTCTCGCCCGTCCGTCGCTGTCGCCTCGTGCGAGACCTCGTTTCGATTTCTTGCGGTCGGCGCGTGCCGCTTCGGCATGGCGGCGTTGCGCTGCCTTGGAAAGCCGTTCCAGATGCTGCTGTGCCGTCTGACATTCGACGCGAAGGCTGTCTTCTTCACGCCTGGCTTCGGCGGCGGCCTTGGTATAACCGCCAGGGCGCATGACCGCCTGCGGCGGGTCGAGAAACAGGCATTGCCGGCAAAGGAGATCCAGCAGTTCACGGTCATGGCTTACCAGCAGGCCGATGCCGCGGAAAGCGGCGAGAGCCTCCGCCAGCAGCGTGCGGGCGGCAATATCGATATGATTGGTCGGTTCGTCGATCAGCAGCAGATCCGGCTGCTGCCAGAGGGCGACGGCAATCTGCGCCCGTTTGCGCTCACCGTGGCTCAGCGTCGGCCAGCGATCCGCCCACTCCTCCCCGATTTGCAGCTTCCCCCGCAGCACAGCGGCCTCGGCCTCCGTCGCCGAGAGGAACAGGGGGAGTTGGATAGGGGGATCGTCGGTGCGCTGAGGGCAAAAGACGATGTAATCGGGCCGGCTGATCGTTCCCTTTTCAGGCTGCAGATCACCCGCGGCGAGATGCAGCACGGTGGTTTTTCCCGCCCCGTTGGCTCCGACGACACCGGTCCAGCCCTCCGAAAAATGGGCGGTGACATCCTCCAGCAACGGTGCCAGGGCGTTCTCGTGGGTAAAGGTAAGATGGTGAAAGGCTAAAACCATGGCCGACCTCCAGGAGCATGCGGGTTAAGCGCTGGCGGTCGCGTTTCCCGTGGAGGTGGAGAAGAAAGAAATGCCACGAGGTTTCGTGGCATCGGAAAGGAACACAGAAGCCACCGGAGAATCAGGGAAACAGAGACGCACCAGCGCCGAATTGCTCAGGCAATTCGGTTGAACACGAAGATTTCGTGCACGGGTGGGCTGTTAGATTCTCAACGGTTTCTCCTCCGGTTGGTGCGGAAAATAGTAGCAGCGCGCGCCGACAGTGTCAAACACCGGGTGATAGCATCCCCCTGAGTCCTTTTATGACCACGTCGAGGGGGCTCTCGGGTGATGTGACAGGGACGTGCGTCGCCAAGGCCAGGCGTTCAGAAAACCCGGGGATCAAGGCACCGCCGCCAGTCAGAACGATGCCGCTTTCAATGATCTCGCAGCCCACATCATCAGCGACTTCCCGCAGGAGAGTCGCAGGCAAAGAGAGTATCTTCTCGACAGCCGGCTCCATCAGTGCATAGGCTGCCGTTGAAAGATTGGCCGAGGGGCGCCCGATTCCCCCCATTGCCACAATCGTTTCCGCCTCCGCAGAGGTCATAGCCCGCCCCCCCTGGGATCCCAAAGTCCGCACGCTCCCCCGCAGATC
>JACZKF010000488.1 GCA_014860175.1 Desulfuromonadales bacterium
GGGCGGCGCGGGGCGCGCGGGTGCTGCGCCGGCTGGGCCAGGAAGCGGCCGGTGACCGATTCGGGGTGACCCTCGAGGTCGGCCACCGTCCCCTGGGCGACCACCCGGCCGCCGTTCACCCCCGCCCCGGGCCCGAGGTCGATCAGATGATCGGCCCGGCGGATCGTCTCTTCGTCGTGCTCGACCACGATGACGGTGTTCCCCTTGGCCTCCAGCTTGTCGAGGGTCGCCAGCAACCGCCGGTTGTCGCGCGGGTGCAGGCCGATGGTCGGCTCGTCGAGAATGTAACAGACCCCCCGCAGATTGGAGCCGAGCTGGGCGGCCAGGCGGATGCGCTGCGCCTCGCCGCCGGAGAGGGTGGGGGCGGCCCGATCGAGGGAGAGATAACCGAGCCCCACCTCTTTCAGAAACTGCAGCCGGGAGACGATCTCCGGCAGGACATCGCGGGCAATCTGTTCCCCCCGCCCGGCCAGGCGCAGCTCGGCGAACCAGGCTTCGGCCGCCTGCACCGGCAGGGCGGTCAATTCGGCGATGTTGCGACCACCGAAGGTCACCGCCAACGCTTCCGGGCGCAGCCGCCGCCCCTGGCACTCGGGACAGCTCTGTTCCTCCCCCTCCCACCAAGCATTCCACCAGATCTCCTCGCCGCTTTGCTCGGCGTCGAAACCGCTCATCAGCAGACCGGTGCCGAAACAGCCGGGGCACCAGCCATGTTTGGAGTTGAAGGAGAAGAGACGGGGATCGGGCTCAGCGAAACTCTGGTTGCAGCCGGGACAGGCGCGGCGGGTGGAGAAGACCGGCAGCGGCGCCGGTGCGGCCGCTGGCGCCAGCAGCTGCACCACCCCCTTGCCATAGGCGAGAGTCCGGTCGAGGAGGAGGCGCAGTTCCGTCTCCGCCTCCGGCCTGACCAGCAGCTCACCTACCGGCAGCTCGATGTTGTGCTCGCGAAAGCGGTCGAGACGGGGCCAGGCGGCGGTCGGCAGCAGCTCCCCATCGACCCGCAGCTCGGCAAATCCCTTGCCGGCCGCCCATTTGGCCAGATCGGTATAGACCCCCTTGCGAGCGCTCACCAACGGCGCCAGCAGGACGATCCGCTCCCCCCGCCACTGGCGCAGCAGGGCCGCCAGGATCGCCTCCGGCGTCTGCGGCTCGATCGGCAGCTCGCACTTCGGGCAGTACTGAACTCCGAGTTTGACGAACAGCAGGCGCAGGAAGTGGTAGATCTCGGTGAGGGTGGCCACGGTGCTTTTGCGCCCGCCGCGACTGGTGCGCTGCTCGATAGCCACCGTCGGCGGAATGCCGGTGACCGCATCGAAATCGGCCCGGGCCGACGGCTGCACGAACTGCCGGGCGTAGGCGTTGAGCGACTCCAGGTAGCGGCGCTGCCCCTCGGCAAAGACGATATCGAAAGCGACGGTGCTCTTGCCGCTGCCGGAGACGCCGGTGATGACGGTGAAGCGGTCGCGGGGGATGCTCAGGTCGATCCCCTGCAGGTTGTGCTCCCGGGCGTTATAGATGGTGATGTGATCCTGGCGGGAAGGCCCCCTCGCTCCTGATTCGACCACAGTTCCCATAGGTCTGAGTCCCATAGGACTGATGGGACTCATGGGACCCGTGGGACTCAGGGAGCCCTGGGTATACTCTCGCAGCGCTTTCCCCGTGTGGCTGGCAGCGCAGCCCATCAC
>JACZKF010000489.1 GCA_014860175.1 Desulfuromonadales bacterium
TATTGGCGGTGGCTATATCGGCTGCGAATTCGCCAGTATCTTTGCCGCTTTCGGCACTCAGGTCACCATCGTCGAACAACTTCCGGTTCTGCTCGCCCGTACCGATCGGCAGGCGGTGCGGGAAGTGGAGAAGAGTCTGAAGTCCCAGGGGGTGGTCATCCACACCGGGGCGACGGTCGAGGGGCTGGAGGTAGGCGACGGGGCAGTGACGGTGCGCCTCTCCGGCGACCGGCGGCTGACGGTGGAGAAGGTGCTGGTCGCCGTCGGGCGCGTCCCCAATTCGGCCGGGTTCGGCTTTGAAGAAGCCGGGGTGCAGCTGGAAGGGGGCGCAGTCGTGGTGGACGACCGGATGCGGACCTCCGCCGAAGGGATCTTCGCCATCGGCGATGTCACCAACCTCATCCAGTTGGCCCATGTGGCCAGCTACCAAGGGGAGGTGGCCGTTGCCAACGCTCTGGGGGGGGATGCCCGGGCCGACTACCGGGTGGTTCCGTCGACCATCTTCACTTTGCCGGAGATCGGCCAGGTCGGCTTGACCGAGGAAGAGTGCAAGGAGCAGGGGATGACGGTGGAGATCGGCCGCTTCGCCTACCAGGCGTCCAGCAAGGCGCTGTGCGATGGGGAGCCCCGTGGCCTGGTGAAGATTCTGGCCAGCCGGCAGGACGGACGGATCGTCGGCGCCACCATGGTCGGTGAAGAAGCCGCTATTCTGGTGAGTGAAGTCGCCGTCGCCATGCAGCAGAATATGACCGCCGCCGCTCTCGGGGCAGTGATCCATTCCCATCCCACCCTGCCGGAGATGATCCGGGAGGCGGCCGAGGATGTGGAGGGTGGGGCGGTGCATAAAATCGGCCGCCGCAAGGAACGGCCGGCAGCCTCGACCCAGTAGAACCGCGACCGCGAGGCCGCTTTTTCATCCAAGGAGGAAACCGAGACTATGGCCCTGGTTGTGCAGAAGTATGGTGGGACGTCCATGGGTTCCGTCGAGAGAATCCGCAACGTCGCCCGTCGGGTAGCCAAGACCTACGATGACGGCAATGACCTGGTGGTGATCGTCTCCGCCATGGCGGGGGAGACCAACAAACTGGTTGCCTTGGCCAACGAATTGTGCGAATTCCCCAGCGAGCGGGAGTACGACGTGATGGTCGCCACCGGCGAGCAGGTTTCCATCGCCCTGCTGGCCATGGCGCTCAATTCGATGGGGTACAAAGCCAAAAGCTACTGCGGCTTCCAGATCCCCATTCTCACCGACAGCGCCTTTTCCAAGGCGCGGATCGAATCGATTGACGATTCCAAGATCAATGAGGACTTGAAGAACGGCACGATCATCGTGGTCGCCGGCTTCCAGGGGATCGACCGGGAGGGGAACCTCACGACTCTCGGCCGCGGCGGCTCCGATACCTCGGCCGTGGCGGTGGCGGCGGCTCTCAAGGCCGACGTCTGCGAAATCTACACCGATGTCGACGGGGTCTACACCACCGATCCGCGCATCGTACCGGAGGCCTCCAAGCTGGAGAAAATATCCTACGACGAAATGCTCGAGCTGGCCTCTCTCGGCTCCAAGGTGCTGCAGATCCGTTCAGTGGAATTCGCCAAGAAATACGGCGTGGTGGTCCACGTCCGTTCCAGCTTCAACGACAATCCAGGTACCCTGGTGATGAAGGAGGATGCCGAAATGGAGACCGTACTGGTTTCAGGGATCAGCTACAACAAGGATGAGGCCAAAGTTTCCGTTTTCAGGGTACCGGACAAGCCGGGAATCGCTGCAAAACTCCTGTCGCCGCTGGCGAATGCCAACATCACCGTCGACATGATCATCCAGAACGTCTCTCACGAAGGGTACACCGATCTGACGTTCACGGTCCCGAAGGGAGATTTCAAAAAGGCGCTGAAGATCGTCCAGGAGACCGCCACCGAAATCGGAGCCAGCGGCGTGGCCAGCGACGAGAGTATCGCCAAGGTCTCCATCGTCGGGGTCGGCATGCGTTCCCACTCGGGGGTGGCGACCAAGATGTTCCAGACCCTTTCCGACGAAGGGATCAACATCCAGATGATCTCCACCAGCGAAATCAAGATCTCCTGTATCATCGATTCCAAGTACACCGAACTGGCAGTGCGGGTCCTGCACGAGGCGTTTGGCCTCGCCAAGAAGGATGTTACGGTGGAATAGACCGGCCACTGCGAAAACAAGGAAGGTGTAGGGGCGACGCATGCGTCGCCCCTACCGTTAAGGGAGCAGAACGGCAATGAATCTCATCAAGCTGTACGATACGACGCTGCGCGACGGTACCCAAGGGGAGGATGTCTCTTTTCTGGTCGCGGACAAGATCCGTATAGCCCAGCAGCTCGATGAGCTGGGCATCCACTATATCGAGGGGGGATGGCCGGGGAGCAATCCGAAGGACATCGCTTTTTTCCAGGAGATCAAGCAAGTCAAGCTGCAGCAGGCAAAGATTGCCGCCTTTGGCTCGACCCGCCGCGCCGGCACGACTCCCGACAAGGACAGCAACATCCGCACCTTGATCCAGGCCGAACCGGACGTGATCACCATTTTTGGCAAAACCTGGGACTTCCATGTTTACGAGGCCCTGCGCATCAGCCTCGAAGAGAACCTGGAACTGATCCATGACTCCCTCGCCTACCTGAAGCGGCATGCCGGGGAGGTGATCTACGACGCCGAGCATTTCTTTGACGGCTATAAGGCCAACCCCGACTACGCCCTGAAAACGCTGCAGGCGGCCGAAGCGGCCGGTGTCGACTGTCTGGTGCTGTGCGATACCAATGGCGGCACCTTGCCCCACGAATTCCCCGCCATTCTGGCTGCCGTCAGAAAGACGGTCACCACCCCCCTCGGCATCCACACCCATAACGACAGCGAGTGTGCCGTCGCCAACACCCTGATGGCGGTGGAACACGGCATCGTTCATGTACAGGGGACGATCAATGGCTTTGGCGAGCGGTGCGGCAATGCCAATCTCTGCTCGATCATCCCGGCCCTGCGGCTCAAACTGGGCAAAGAGTGCCTCAGCGATGAACAGTTGCGTCGATTGCGGTCAGCCTCCCGGTACATCTACGAACTCGCCAACCTGGTGCCGAACAAGCATCAGGCCTACGTCGGCAACTCCGCTTTCGCTCACAAAGGGGGGGTACACGTCTCCGCCATCCAGCGCCACCCCGAGACTTATGAGCACATCCGGCCGGAACGGGTCGGCAATGTGACCCGGGTTCTGGTCTCCGATCTTTCCGGCCGCTCCAACATCCTCGCCAAGGCCGAGGAGTTCAACATCAACCTCGACAGCAAGGATCCGGTCACCCTGGAGATCCTCGAAGAAATCAAGGAGATGGAGAACAAGGGGTACATGTTCGAGGGGGCCGAGGCCTCCTTCGAACTGCTCATGCGCAAGGCCCTGGGGACCTTGCGCCACTACTTCTCCGTCATCGGCTTCCGGGTTATCGACACCAAGCGGCACGAAGACGAAAAGCCCTTGTCCGAGGCGACCATCCAGGTGAAAGTCGGGGGTAAGATCGAACATACCGCCGCCGAAGGGAACGGGCCGGTCAACGCTCTCGATAACGCTTTGCGCAAAGCGTTGGAGAGCTTCTACCCCCAGTTGCGGGAGATGCGGCTGTTCGATTACAAAGTCCGGGTTCTGCCGGCGGGGAATGGGACCGCCTCTTTCACCCGGGTCCTCATCGAATCGGGGGATAAGAGCTCCCGCTGGGGGACGGTCGGAGTTTCGGACAATATCATCGATGCTTCCTATCAGGCCCTGGTCGATGCCTTTATTTTCAAACTTCATAAGGATCAGGAATAGGGGGCCGTGCGCCAGCCTCGTGGAACTTTCCTCCTGCTGTGCCTCTCTTTTCTCCCTTTGTCGTTTCATTTAGGTCGGGGGGCTCTTCCTCAGGAAGGCCCCCCGCCTTTTTTTCGGGAGAAGCAGGGGATTGTGATCGGTTTAGGGGAAGGGTTTGCGCGGCCCGGCCTGCATCAATTTTCTGACGGTTCGACCTTCGGGACCGTCATGAAAATGGCGCTCCTCGATTCTGCCTTTCCGCTGCTGGACGACTCTCCCCTGGATTCTCCCCTGCTCACCGGCAGTCACCTCTCAGTGCCCCGGCGGGGGATGGAAGCGGCTGAAATAGAACGGAAATGGTTGCCGGCCGGGCAGCGTATCGCCTTGGGTATTGCCCTGCATCCCGACCGGATGGAACGGCTTGACTGGGAGAGCCTGCCCGGCATCGGGCCGAAGCTGGCCCAGTCGATTGAAGAGGACCGACAAAAAAATGGCGATTTCGTCGCTCTTGAGAGCCTCACCAGGGTAAAGGGGATCGGCCCCAAACGCATCGACGCCTTCCGCCCATTTTTTTAAATTCCCTAAGTTGCAGTAACTGGTAAGATATTTCGACACTCCTCGAATGCAGACCGAATTCCTCTCCGAAAATCCCCAATCTGGCACGTCTGGTGTAAAGAGACACCATAGCTAACTACACAGACACGATCGTTCAAAATACGCTTGAAAGGGGTCCCATATGAAATGTCCTAAGTGCAAAGGTCGCATGTACGCCGAGAAGTTCTACGATTTCGTTCGCGCTTTCGATGCCTGGAAATGCTGCTCCTGCGGTGAGGTGATCGATCCGACCATCCTGGCCAACAGAGCTCGAAATCACAACCTCTTTTTAGGCTGACCACGCATAAGGGAGATCTTCACGACACTGCGAGGGCCGGGGAAAATTCCCGGCCCTCTTCACGTCAGCTCCTCGGCTGCCTGACCATGCGCCGCCGCGACTCGGCCAACCGTCCCCTTGCCATCACCCGTCACCTCCACCCGAGCATGCATCTCGATGCCCGTCAGGCTAGCCGCTTGCCTAGCCCGAGGCGGGTGCTAAACTAATCGAAAAAACAGGGTTGCTGGCTTTTTGCGGCAAACCGTGGAAGGGGCCAGATGAAGGGGAAGAAAGAACGCACTCGACTGGAGTCCCGGGAACTGCTCAGCATGTACCGGGACATGGTCCGTATCCGCGATTTTGAGGAGGCCTGCCCCAGGCTCTACAGCCAAGGGAAAATGGGGGGATTCCTCCACCTTTACAGTGGCCAGGAAGCAGTCGGGGTGGGTGTAGCGCATGCCATTCACCCGCATGATTACATGATCGCTGCCTACCGGGAGCATGGGCTGATCCTGGCCAAAGGAGCGCACCCCAATGCCGTCATGGCCGAACTGTTCGGCAAGGCGACCGGCTGCAGCCGGGGCAAGGGAGGGTCGATGCACATGTTCGACCCGGACATCCGTTTCATGGGGGGATACGGTATCGTGGGCGGTCATTTGCCGCTGGCCGTGGGGCTTGCCTTTTCCATCACCTACCAAGGCGGGGACGAGGTGGTCGTCTGCCTGTTCGGCGATGGCGCCACCAACCAGGGGGTGTTCCATGAGGCGATGAACATGGCGGCTCTTTACCAGGTGCCGGTGGTGTTCATCTGCGAGAACAACGGCTACGGAATCGGTACTTCGGTCATCCGGGCCAGTGCCATGGAGTCGCTGTACAAGAAGAGTTGCGCCTATGAGACGCCCGGTCTGAAGATCGATGGCATGGATGTCCTCGAAGTCTATGAGGCGGTTCGCGAAGCGGTGCAGCGGGCGCGCGAGGGGGGAGGGCCGACCTATATCGAGGCGATCACCTACCGATTCCGGGGACATTCCATCTCCGATCCCGGCACCTACCGCAGTGAGCAGGAGAAGAAGATCTGGCGTGAGCGTGACCCGATCCCCAACTTTTCCGCCTGGTTGCAAGCAGAGAACCATGCCACGGCCGAGGAGATCGCCAGCATCGAGTCCGAGGAGAAGAGCGTGGTGGCCGAAGCCATCCGTTTCGCCGAAGAGAGTGCGGACCCCGGTCCCGATGAACTATGGACCGACGTCTATGTCGAGTAGGGGCAGAGCATCCCTTTTCGGACCACGCCGTAATCATTCTTTCCTTGCCAACGACCAGGAGACTACATGGCGGAAATCACCTGCCGCGAGGCCTTGAACCAGGCGATGCACGAAGAGATGGCGCGCGACGACCGCATCTTCATTCTGGGGGAGGACGTCGGCCTCTACGAGGGGTCGTTCAAGGTCACCAAGGGGCTGTTGGCCCGTTTTGGCGACCGGCGGGTGGTGGATACGCCCATCTCCGAAGCGGGGATCGTCGGCCTGGCCTGCGGCGCGGCGATGATCGGTCTGCGCCCCATTGCCGAACTGATGACCGTCAACTTCTCCATCGTCGCCATGGATCAGATCATGAACCACGTGGCAGTGGCCCGCTATATGTTCGGCGGTCGGGTGAAGGTGCCGCTGGTCATCCGCGCCCCCGGGGGGGCCGGTCACCAGCTGGGAGCCCAGCACTCGCACAGCCTCGAACCGATTTTCCTGCACTGCCCGGGGCTGCGGGTGATCGTCCCCTCGGTACCCGCCGATGCCAAAGGCCTGCTCAAGAGCGCCATCCGCAGCGATGATCCGATCATGTTCCTGGAGCACGAAGGGATCTATGGGGTCAAAGGGGAAGTCCCCGACGGGGACTATACCATCCCCCTGGGTGTAGCCGATATCAAGCGGCCGGGGGGCGACGTGACGCTGATCACCTTGTCGCGTATGGTCTATGTCTGCCTGGAGGCAGCCAAGCAGTTGGCGGCCGCTGGCATCGAGGCGGAAGTGGTCGACCTGCGGGGACTCAACCCCCTCGACATGGTGACCGTCCTCGACTCGGTGCGCAAGACTCGGCGCGCGATCACCGTCGAAGAGTCGTGGCTGACCGGCGGTTGGGGGGGGGAAGTGGCGGCGCGGATCATGGAGGAGGCTTTCGATTCCCTCGACGCACCCGTGTTGCGGGTCGGCTGCGCCGATGTTCCCATGCCCTACAACAAGAAGCTCGAAAAAGCAGCCATTCCGGATGTTGCCCGGGTGATTGCCCGGGTCAGGGAGATTGTCTGACCCGTCTTCGAGGCCGATCACGCCATTCGTTTCATTCACAGGGGAGCATGCGCCATGGCTACGGAAATCACCATGCCCAAGTTGAGCGACACCATGGAGGAGGGGACAATCCTCAAGTGGCGGGTCAAGCA
>JACZKF010000490.1 GCA_014860175.1 Desulfuromonadales bacterium
ACTCCAGGCTGCGCAGGATCATGCGCCACCTCCGCCGAAGGCATGAAAGCGGGTCAACACCTCGCGGAAGGCTTCCTCCACTGCCGGCCGCTGCTCCGGCGGCAACTCCTCCAGCAGGCGGCGGGCACGCCGGACGAAGACCCCCCGCACGGTCTCCTCTTTTTCAATGCGGGCGGCCAGCGCACTGTCGAACAGGCGGGTGCGGTCGTCGAATTCCAGATGATAGAAGGCGTCGCGAGCGCACAGCTGCAAGGCGTTGAGATCCAGAGGGGCTTCGACGATGCCGGTGAGCGTCAGGCGCAGCAGCAAGTCGGGGTGACCGAGGGCGCGCACCGCAGCCGTCGCCCCCTCGATGGTGTCGCAGCCGGCCAGATCGAGAGTTCGGGTCTCCAGCCATTGGGAGTGGACCGTCACCTGTTCGATCTGCGCCCCCTCCCGAGTCAGGCTGACCAGGGCGGCATGGCGAGGGCCATTTTCGCCAAACCGTTTCCCCTCTGGCGACCCGGGATAGCAGGCATACGCCCGCCCCCCTTCCTCCAGAACTTCAAAACCATGGTAATGACCGAGAGCGACATAGTCGAGGTTCCAGCTACGCAGCATCTCCAGCGTGAACGGGAGATCCTTCTGCCGGTAGTCCCATTCCGGGCTCCCCTGCCGGGAACCATGCAGCAGACCGACATGGAACCCCTCCGTGGGGCGGCGGGCCATGGTGGCCAAGGCGCCAGTGGAGGCGCTGCTGCGAAAAGCGAAACCGTAGAGGTGAACAGAGGTGCCACCGACGGTCACCGTCACCGGCTCCTCCACCTTGGGGGCAGCCAGGAGAACCCCGGGGAATTGGGCCTGTCGGTAGACCGCGTCGGGTGCCACCAGATTGTCGTGGGTACCGGGGAGTAGCACCGTCACGATCCCCCGATCGGCCAGGCGTTTGAGGCCGGCCTGTACCCGCGCCACCAGGGTCGGATCAGGATGGGGAGAATCGAACAGGTCGCCGGCCACCAGGAACAGGTGGACGTCTTTTTTGATCGCCAGGGTCAGCAGGCGTTCGAAGGTGGTTAAAAATGCCGCTTGACGCCCCGCCGCCTGCTCCCCGAGGGAAGGAAAAGGGGCGCCGAGATGCAGATCGGCAGTATGCAGAAATCGAAGAGTCATTGGATCCACCTTGGAGAATCAGTCATTGCGAAAAGTCCAGACATTTTCCCGCCGCCAGTCCCACCAGCTGCCGTCGATGGTGGCGTCCAGCGACTCGCCGGTAATGACCAGGGTGAGGGCCGGCCTTTTGGCAGGGTCGGCGAGGCCGAAGAAGTCCCGCTCGCCAACCCGCGCCACGATATCGTCGAAGCTGCCGGTCACCACCTCTTGGCCGGGAAGACCGAGGCGGTGCAAAATGGCGATCGGCACACTTTTACCGTACCCCTGGCGCAACTGAGCCACCAGTTCGGCAAGCGGCAGATGGTTCATGTAGATCAGCAACGTCACCCCGGGGGCCGCCAGTTGGCCCAGCGTCGGGGCGTGTGGCGTCTCCGCCAAGGTGCGCGGGGAAGTAATTACCGTGCGGCTGCAGATTTTGGGCAGATCCAGGGTTTTCTTCAGGTAAGCGGCCGCGGCGTTGGCCGTCCCAACCCCGGGGATGACCATCGCCCGCTCTCCGAGAGCGTCGATCAGCCCCTGGAAAGGGGAATAAAAGGTCAGGTCGCCAGGGACAAGGAAGGCCACATCTTCTTGCCGACGCAGCGTTTCGACCTTCTCCAATAACTGCTGGAAATAGAAATCGAAGGGGGAGAGGACGGTCTTGCCCCCCAGCAGCCCGGTAAACGTCTGCTCAAAGGGGGTGGGGGCAAAGACTGTCGCACAGGCCGCCAGCAACCGAGCACCCTTGAGAGTCAGATGCTCAGGATCACCAGGGCCGGCGCCGATGAAGTAGACGTGGGGCATAGAAAACCGTGATGAGTAATCAGTGATTGGGAATATCTTCCGCCTTGCGCCCTCAGCCCTCGGTCATCGGCCTTGCAATTTTGCGCAGCCAGATCAGGAACTCCTTGTTCCCCTTGGGACCGAGAAGGGGGCTTTCGGTGGTGCCAAGAACATCCAGGCCAAGCTGGGCGGCGAAGATTTCGATCTTGGCCACCACCTCGGCATGCTGCCGCGGATCGCGAACCACCCCCCCCTTGCCAACATTCCCTTTGCCGACCTCAAACTGCGGCTTGATCAGGGCAATCACCTGCGCTCCAGGCAGGAGCAGCGCCAGGGTCGGCGGCAGGACCAGAGCCAGGGAGATGAAAGAGGCGTCGATCACCGCCAGGGTCGGCCGCTCAGGGAGGCGCTCGGGCGTGAGGTCGCGGATGTTGGTCCGCTCGAGGCTGACCACCCGGGGGTCGGAACGCAGTTTCCAGGCAAGCTGGCCATAGCCGACATCGACAGCGTAAACCCGGCTGGCCCCGCGCTGCAACAGGCAGTCGGTGAAGCCGCCGGTGGAGGCGCCGACATCGAGAGCCACCAGTCCCGCCGGATCGATGCCGAAAGCATCCAGAGCCTTCTCCAGCTTCAGACCGCCGCGCGAGACGTACGGCAGATCCTCGCCGGTCAAACGCACCTCGGCATCGAGTGGCACCGCCGCACCGGCTTTGTCGATCATCCGGTCGGCGACCATCACCCGTCCGGCGAGAATCAGGGCACGAGCCCGCTCTCGCGAAGGGACCAGGCCACGGTCGACCAGCAGCTTGTCCAAACGGTCTTTAGAGATCATGGAAGAAGTCGCCAATCAGGTGAAATGCTGAGTGAAAAAGAGGAGTTCGAGCAACGGCTTAGGGTAGCACAGGGGAAGGGGAGCGGCAACCGCAATTCGCCAAAGGCCGCCCGGCAAATACAGCTCAACAGCTCCCCCGTCCCATCACCACCACGGCCAGGGTTTTGCAGAGGATTTTCAGATCGAGCCACAGACTCCAGGAGTCGATGTAACGCAGGTCGAGGCGGACGATTTCATCGAAATTCCCGATCTGGTTGCGTCCGCTGACCTGCCACATACCGGTGATGCCGGGACGGATGCTGATCCGCCGCCGGTGCCAGTTGGCATACTGACGTACTTCATCGGGGGTCGGCGGCCGGGTCCCGACCAGGCTCATCTCCCCTTTGAGAACATTCCAGAACTGGGGGAGTTCGTCGAGACTGGTGCGGCGC
>JACZKF010000491.1 GCA_014860175.1 Desulfuromonadales bacterium
GTACATGCGTTTGGGATACACCAAAAACCAAATCATGCAGTTGCCTCTCGATCGTCTTATGACATCGGAGTTCGGCGAAAAAATCAGGGAGAGAACGGATCGTCTGCAGAGAGACGGCGTGGCCATTTTTCAATCCGCGGACCTCCGGAAAGACGGAACGCCGATGCCTGTGGAAGTGAGCGCCCGGCTGGTCGATTATCAGGGAAAAAAAATCATTCAGAGCGTCGTCCGGGATATCAGCGAGCGGAAACGGGGCGAACTGACGCTGCGTGAAAGCGAGGCCCGCTATTCCAGCCTGTTTCAGAACAATTCGGCCGCCATGCTGCTGATCGTCCCGGAGAGTGCCGAGATCGTCGACGCCAACCCGGCGGCCTGCGCTTTTTACGGTTACGACAAAGAGGCGCTGACAGCGCTTAAAATCACCGATATCAATCAGCTGCCGGCAGAAGAGGTGCGGCAGGAACTGGCGCTGGCGAAAGCAGAGAAACGCCGCCATTTCCATTTTCGCCACCGCCTGGCTAGCGGCGAAATCCGGGATGTCGAGGTCTTCAGCGGCCCCGTCGATATCCAGGGGAAACGACTGCTCTTCTCCAGTATCTTCGACGTCACCGAACGCAGAAAAGCGCAGGCGCAGATCCGCTATCTGGCCCTGCACGACCCTCTGACCGGGCTGGCCAACCGCGCCTTGCTGGAAGATCGCCTGCGCCAGGCGATGGCCCACGCGCAGCGCCACAGGGAGTCGATCGGAGTGTTCTTCCTCGATCTCGACCGGTTCAAGAACATCAACGACTCCCTCGGCCACCAGGCGGGAGATCTGCTGCTGCAAAAAATTGCCGAGCGGCTCAAGGAGATCTTGCGGGAGGGGGATACGATCAGCCGGCGGGGTGGGGATGAATTCATCATTCTGCTGCCCCGCTTGGGGGGAGCCCATGAGGCCGCTCATGTGGCGGAGAAAATTCTCTCCTGCCTGACCACCCCCTTTTACCTGCAGGAGCGGCAAGTGCATGTGACCTTCAGTATCGGCATCAGCCTGTTCCCCACCGACGGCACCACTTTGGAGTCGATCATCGGCAACGCCGACGCGGCGATGTACCACGCCAAAGGAAAAGGGCGCAACACCTTCGAATTCTTCCGGCCGGAGATGACCACTGCCACCCAGGAGCGACTGGCCCTGGAGAGCGCGCTGTATCAAGCGATCGTTCGGGATGAGCTGCAGCTTCACTACCAGCCGCAGGTCGATGCCTGCAGCCGGGAGATCGTCGGCATCGAGGCCCTGATCCGATGGAATCACCCCAGCCTGGGGTCGATTCCACCGTTGAAGTTCATCCCCATCGCCGAGGAGTGTGGTCTGATTCAGGCGATCGGCGCGTGGGTGCTGTCGACCGCCTGTCGACAGAACCGGCAATGGCAGGAAAGCGGCCTGCGGCCGCTGAAAATGGCCGTGAACGTCTCCGGCCGTCAGTTCCGCCAGTCCGATTTCGTCGCCGTCATCGATCGGATCTTGCAGGAGACCGGACTGGACCCCCGGTGGTTGGAGTTGGAGGTGACGGAGCATACCATCATGGAAAACGTCGAAGGGACCATGCAGACCCTGGCGGCGTTGAAGGAGCGGGGGATCTCTTTGGCCATCGACGATTTCGGCACCGGCTATTCGAGTCTCGGCTACCTGCGCCAGTTTCCCATCGACCGGCTGAAGATCGACCGCTCCTTTGTCGCCGATATCGGCAGCAATATCGACAGCGACGCCATTGCCCAGGCGGTGATCAGTCTGGCCAGGACCCTGAAGCTGGAGGTCATCGCCGAAGGGGTCGAAACGGCAGCGCAGGCCACTTCGCTACAGCAGTGGAAATGCGATGGGCTGCAGGGCTATTTCTTTGGCCGGCCGGTCCCGGCCGAGGATCTGCGCCGGCTCCTGGAACGTCAGGATGCTCCGCCCGGCCTGGCGGTCAGCTGAAGGAGCGCCGGGCCAGCTGTTCCCAGGCGTTTTGCGGAATGGCCAGGAACGCGTCCACCACCTGCGGATCGAACTGGCTGTCACGACAGCGGTGCAGTTCGGCGGTGACCTTGGCGAAGGGGAGAGCCTGCCGGTAGGGGCGGTCGGTCGTCATCGCGTCAAGGGTATCGACGACGGTGAAGATGCGGGCTCCCAGAGGGATCTCCTCCCCCTTGAGTCCTCGCGGATAACCGCTGCCGTCAAATCTTTCGTGGTGAGAGAGGATGATCTCCGCCGCGTCGCGCAAAAACGGCACCTCGACGATGATGTCGTGGCCGATCTGCGCATGTTTCTTCATCTCCACCCACTCCTCTTCGGTAAGCTTCCCTGGTTTGAGCAAAATGTTGTCGGAGACGCCAATCTTCCCCAGATCGTGCAGCAGGGCCGCCTTCCCCATGGCCGGCAGCTCCTGCTCCGCCACCCCCATCGCCAGCGCCAGATGCAGGGTATAGGTGCGCACCCGCTCGGAATGGGCGCCGGTCTCCTTCTCCCGGGCGTCAAGCGACAGCACCAGGGCGCGCAGCGTGTGGTCGTAGGCGTGCTGGAGCTCGGTCATGGCCGTGCGGATCTGCTCGGTCTGCGCCTGAACCTTGGTCTCCAGGCTCTGCTGATAGTTTCGGTTTTCCAGCCGCAGCCGGCGCTTCTCCAGGGCGTTGGCGCCGCTCAGCAGCACCCGGTCGGCGACGAACGGCTTGACGATATAGTCATCGGCCCCCATCCGCAGGCAAGCGAGGGCGGTCTGCAAATCGTCGACCGCCGTGACCATCACCACCGCCGTGTCCGGGCTGATCTGCTTCAGCTCATGCAGCAGCTGTACCCCCGAGCCGCCGGGCATATTGATATCGATCAGCGCCAGGGCGATTTCTTCCCGCCGCAGCACGGTGCAAGCCTCGTCGGCACCGCTGGCGGCGAGACAGGAAAATCCCGCCCGGGAAAAGGTGGCCAGTTGCACCCCTCGTACCATCTCTTCGTCATCGACGATGAGGATCTGTTCAGTCATTTTTCCCCTCTGGTTGCGCGGTTGTTGATTCGATAGTGGAGCCCTTCGACACTGCCGGGCAGTTGGTTCAGGCTTCAGCCAGCAGTTCGCGGATTCTTCCCGTCAGGAGTTCGAGGGAAAAGGGTTTCTGCAGGAAGCCGGCTCCGGGGCCGAAAGCGGGTAGCTCGCCGCCATGGAACTGTCCATGCCCGGACATGAAAAGTATTTTCAAGCCAGGGCGGAGCTGCCGCATCTGCCGGGCCAGTTCCGGCCCGCTCAGCTCCGGCATGACCATATCGGTCAGCAGCAGATCGATCTTTGGCTGCTGCGCCAGCAAGGCGATCGCCTCTTTGGCTTGACTGGCAACGACGACCGTGAACCCTTCCCCCTCCAGGAG
>JACZKF010000492.1 GCA_014860175.1 Desulfuromonadales bacterium
CCCCGACCCAGGCCATCTACCGGCCAGCGCGCTTCACTTCGGCTCCGGCGTCGAAGGGGGGGGGCCCGATTCCGAGCTGCTGCGCGAATTTGAGCTGCTCCAGGAGCTCGAGCTGCTGCTGGCGCTGGAAGGATTGGGATGAAGGGGGGCGTTCGCTGGTGGATGGTCGCGTTACTCGCCATTGGACTCGGCAGCCTGCCGCTTACCGCGGCGGCTCAGGAACCATCTCCCCCGGCGGCGACAATCAGTGATGCACCGTCGCCCGCCATACCCCCGGAGGAGATCATGAAGCTTGCCGAGCTACTCGAACTTCTCGAGTTACTGGAGGATTTCGATATCCTCGCCCGCCTGGAGGTGGACCGATGAAACCTTTATCTTGGCTCGGACTGGCAATCGCCGCCTGCCTCTTCGCCGGCACCGCCGTAGGCGCCGGGCCGGATCCCGTCCCCCCGGCCCCCGCCGTTCGGGAGAGCTCGCTTCAGCAGAAGTGGGAGCAGCTGCCGCCCGAGCGCCAGGAACGCCTTCGTCAGGCGTATCGACGTTTCCAAGGGCTGCCGGCGGAGGAGCAGGAACTTCTGCGCCAGCGCCTGGAACAGTTCCAGCAGCTGCCGGCCGCCGAACGGGCCCGAATTCAGCACAATTTTCAACGCTGGCAACAGTTGAGTCCCGAGAACCGCCAGAAGGTACGCCAGGCCTTTCACCAACTGCAGCAACTGCCACCGGAAGAGCGCGGCGAACTGCGGCGCGAACTGCAGGAGCTGCAAAAGCTGGCACCGGAAGAACGGCCGCACCGGCGACAGGAGCTGCGACGCAACTACTTCTCCGATTCACCGGGGCGCCCCGGCGGCCACCGCCGCTGACTCGAAAGAGAAAACCCCGGCAGTCGCCCGCCGGGGTTTTCTCTTTTCATGCCGGTTCAGGAACAGCTTACTTGATGACGTAAGAACCGTCGGCGGTGTAATCGACCGCCTTGTTGAGGAACTTGGTCCCTTTCAGGCCGGCGTCCTCGGCAGCATAGTAGGCCGATGCGGAGCGGGCGCCGGTGGCGCAATAAAAAACTACCTGTGAATGCTTCTTCAGCAGGTCGATATTTTTCGCGACATTTTCATCTTGAATATTGATGGCCCCTGGCAGGTGCGACTTTTTGAAATCCGCTTCCGGCCGGCAATCGACCAACAGGAAACCTTTCGGCTTGTCGGCCAGCAGTTTGAGAAACTCGGCCTGGGAAATCTCCCCTTCGTAGCCGGTCGGCTCCGCCGCGGCTGCGGCGGCCGTGCCGCCATCCTTCGGGTTGACCATGGCGAAAGCACGGGTCGACTTCTCTTTCCAGGCCGGCCACCCCTCGGCATACACCCCCACATTGGTGTATCCCAGCTCCCGCGCCTTGACCGCCGATTTGGGCGACAGGTCGCAAACAAAGCCACCACAGAAGAAGATCACCTGGGTCGCCTTATCGGCAGGGAGGAGCCCCTTGAGTTTATCCCACTCCGGGAAGGGGAGGCTGAGAGCCCCCGGGACGGTCCCTTCGTTGTACTTGATGGTGGGGCGGGAGTCGACCAGCAAGGCGACGCGGTCGCGGTCATTGAGGACCATTTTGATGTAATTGGTCGACACCCAGACCGCATGTCCAGCCGCCTTCCAGGCCGGGTCACCCTCGACGAAGACGGTGACGTCGGTGTACCCTTTCTCCGTCGCCAGCGCCGAGGCTTTGTGGGAGAGATCGCATTTCACCCCTCCGCAGTAGAAGACCAGTTTGGCCCCCTTGTCCGCCGGCAGTTCATCCAGGCGGTCTTTCATCTCCGCCCAGGGGAGCGACTTGGCCCAGGGGAGATGCCCTTCAAAATACTTGATCTCCGGCCGTGAATCGAAAAGGAAATACTTGCCGTCCTCCGGGGACTTGGCCACCAGAGCCTCGACCTCGGCCAGACTGATTGTCGCCATGGCTGCGAGCGCCTGCCCTGCTACCAGCAGCAGGGCCAGGGAAAGCGAAAGCACCAGGCCCAATTTCCGTGTTTGCATCGTCTCGTCTCCTCCGTTGAATGGTGCGGATCATCCGTCCTCGGAGAGTGAGCAGGAAACGTGCCTAAATAGATATATATGAGAACTGTGCGTGTTAAGGCATTAAGATTACGAAAGTTTCTGGAAAGAAAGGTCTTTCGTAAAGACGAAGAGCCGGCCCCGGCCGCCAACTAGCGGTTTTTCCCCGGTGAAAAGGCGACCTCGGGGGAAGCGGCGAGGGCGGCGGCGCCTCGGCCCGAAACATAAATGAAACAGAACAGTTCAGAGGAGTTCTCAGATCCGGGGGGCAGGGTTGAGGTAGATAGCAAAAAAACCGGCGGCGCAGATGAACCGCGCCGCCGGTGAAACAGAACGAAACAGAACGGTTCAGGGGAGCTGATAGATGATCAA
>JACZKF010000493.1 GCA_014860175.1 Desulfuromonadales bacterium
GAGCCGCATGCTGCCGTATCGTCTTGCCCCGGAGGAGTTGCGCTGGCGCTGTGATCCTGCTCAGTTCGGGTTTGCGACCACCCGCGAGGTCCCGTCGCTGGAGGGGACGATCGGCCAGGACCGGGCGTTGAAGGCGATCGCCTTTGGCCTCGAATACCGGCACAACGGCTTCAATATCTTCATTCTCGGGGAGCCGGGGACCGGCCGTTCTTCAACCATTCAGAAGCTGCTGGAGAAGCGGGCCGGCGGCGAAAAGATCCCGGACGACTGGCTGTACGTCAACGACTTCGAGGATGGCACCTTCCCCCGGCATATCCATCTGCCGGCGGGCAAAGGGCGGGAGCTGCACAAGGAGATGGAGGAGGTGATCGTCCGTCTGGCCGAAGAGATCCCGAAAGTCTTCGAGAGCCGGGAATATGAAGAAGCCAAGAGCCAGATTTCGGAGGAGTACCAGGAAACCAACCGCCGCCGCTTTCAGGAGTTGGAAGAGCGGGTCGGCCGCCAGCAGTTCACGCTGCAACGGACGGTAAATGGCCTGGTGCTGGTGCCAATCAAGGACGAGCACCCCCTGTCGCAACAGGAGTACGAAGAGCTCTCCAGTGCGGAGAAGGAGGCGCTGGACGCCAAAGGGAATGAGCTCAAGGTGGAGCTCAGCGAAACGGTGCGGCAGATCCGCCAGATGGAGGGGGAGATGCGTGCCGCCACGGTGGAGGCGGAGAAGGAGGTCTTGCTCGCCTCGGTGGCCCATCTGTTCGAGGAGTTGGAGCCCAAATACCACGACTACCCGGAAGTGATGGACCACTTCCAGCGCTGCAAGCAAGACATTCAGGAACGAATCGATGAGTTTCGCCCCGCCCAAGGGCCGCAAATAGCGCTGCCCGGGCTGCAGATGGGGCGTCAGGAGCCGAGTTTCGACCGCTACCGGGTCAACCTGTTTGTCGACAACAGCGACTTGCAGGGGGCGCCGGTGGTGTACGAGGCCAACCCGACCTACTTCAATCTGTTCGGTCGGATCGAGCACGTGATCCAGATGGGGAACGCCGCCACCAATTTCACCATGATCAAGGCCGGGGCGATGCATCGGGCCAACGGCGGCTACCTGATCCTCGATTGCCGGGAGGTGCTTCTCAGCGTATTCGCCTACGAGGCGCTCAAACGGACCATTCGCAATCAGGAGATCAAGATCGAGGATATGGCTGAGCAGTTTCGCCTGATCGCCACCGTCACCCTCAAGCCGCAGCCGATCCCGCTCGATTGCAAGGTGGTGCTGATCGGCCCCTCCATTCTCTACTACCTGCTGTATCAGCTCGACCCCGATTTCAGCAAATACTTCAAAGTGAAAGCCGATTTTGACCGGATGATGAAGAACACCGGTGAGAATGTCCAGCGTTATGCCCAGTTCGTCGCCACCCAGTGCCAGGAGGAAAACCTTCTCCCCTTCGACCCGACCGGGGTAGCTCGCCTGCTGGAGCACGCCGCTCGCCTGGTCGAAGACCAGAGTCGGTTGTCGTCGCGCTTCATCGATCTTGCCGATCTGATCCGGGAAGCGGCCTTCTATGCCTCCCGCGACGGGCGAGATGACGTGGACCGGCACTACGTCAACGAAGCGATCGAAGCCAAGATCTATCGTTCCAACAAACTGGAAGAGCGCATCCAGGAGTACATCGAAGAGGGGACAATCCTGGTCGATACCGAAGGGGAGGTGGTTGGTCAGGTCAACGGCCTGTCGGTTCTGCTGCTCGGCGATTACAGCTTCGGCCGCCCATCACGGGTGACCGTGCGGACCTATCTCGGTCGCGGCGGTTTCGTCAATATCGAACGGGAGGCGAAACTCTCGGGGCCGATCCACGACAAGGGGGTCTTGATCCTCTCCGGCTTCTTCGGCGAGCGCTTCGCCCAGGAGCAGCCTCTGGCACTGGCCGCCTCCATCGCCTTCGAACAGTCCTACTCCGGCGTCGAGGGAGATAGTGCCAGCTCCACCGAGCTGTACGGCTTGATGTCAGCCCTCTCAGGCCTGCCGGTCCGGCAGGGGATCGCCGTCACCGGCTCGGTCAACCAGCGCGGGCAGATTCAACCGATCGGCGGGGTCAACGAGAAGATCGAGGGGTTTTTCACCGTCTGCAAAGCCAAGGGATTCTCCGGCGAGCAAGGGGTCATCATCCCGATCCAGAATGCCAAGAACCTGATGCTGCGCGAGGAGGTGATTCAGGCCGTCCGCGAGGAGAAGTTCCATGTCTGGACGGTAGCCAATGTCGACCAGGGGATCGAAATCCTCACCGGCATCCCCGCCGGCGAGCGTCAGGGGGACGGCTCCTGGCCCGAAGGGACGGTCAACTTCCGGATCGACCGCCGCCTGCGGGAGATGGCGCAAGCAGCGCGCAAGTTCAGCGCCAGAAGAGGGGAGGACAATTCCCGAGAAGAGGAGTAGTGCTTTCCTTGAGGCGGGTTTTTGCTGACCCTGGTGAGACGATCGGGTAAGATGCTTCGTTGCCGAAAACCACGGAGAGATCGATGCCCGAAAAAATTCCGACTCGTTTCGCCCCCGCCGAGCGCGCCGATGCTGCCCAGTTGCGTCGTCAGGTCGACTATTTTTCCCGAAAGAACCTGACCAGCCACCTGCTCGACGCTATCCCCTCCATCCTCATCATTCTCAACCAGTACCGCCAAATCGTCTATGTCAATCGCAGCCTCCTCGACTTGCTGGGGGCGCCCGAGGAAGACTTCGTTCTGGGCCTGCGGCCGGGGGAGGTGCTGCGCTGCGTGCATGCCGGCCGGGAGCCGGGGGGGTGCGGCACGGCTGAGCCGTGCACCGCCTGTGGGATGGTGGCCGCTATTCTCGCCAGTCTGGCGGGGCGCAAGGAGGTGCGCGAATGTCGTCTCCTGCGCCAGCACGAAGGGCACAGCGAGGCGATCGATCTGCTGGTCTGGGCCACCCCCCTGGAGTTCAACGGCGAGAACTTCTCGGTCTTCGCCCTGAGCGATATCAGTCACCAGAAACGCCGCCAGGCCCTGGAGAGGATTTTCTTTCACGATGTGCTGAATGTGATCGGCAGCATCAAAGGCTTTTCCGAACTGCTGAAGCAATACGATCCGCCGGACCGCCAGACGATTTACACCATGATTCAGGCAGCGGCCGATCAGGCTATTGACGAGATCGAGGCTCAGAGAATTCTGGCGGCGGCCGAAAGCCGGGAGTTAAAAGTCCGATCGGAGCCGCTCAGCCTCTCCATGTTTATCACCTCCCTGCTGGACCTCTACCGGTATCACCCGGCCGGGCAGGAGCGACACCTTGTCTTGGCCGGAGCAGTGCCGGAACTGGTGGTGCTTACGGATCGGACTCTGCTTGCCAGGATCCTCGGCAACATGCTTAAAAACGCGCTGGAGGCGGCGGCGGTGGGCGAAACGGTTACCCTGGCCTGCGCCCGGTGCGGCGGCCAGATCGAATTCGCCATTCACAACCGGGGACCGATCGAAGCTTCAACCCAGTTGGAGATCTTCCAGCGTTCTTTTTCCACCAAGGGAGAAGGGCGCGGACTCGGGACCTACAGCATGAAAATTCTCGGCGAGTTCCTGGGGGCCGAAGTCTCTTTCGCCAGCGACGAAACCGCGGGCACCACCTTCCGGCTGCTGCTCCCGTTAGTCCCGGCCTGAACTCTTTCGTCGTCCAAATAAAAAGACCCCAGGGGCGCAGGTCGCCCCTGGGGTCTTTGGTTTTCGCCTCTGAATCTTGCTGCCGGAATCAGGTGGCCCGTACGGTCAGCACCGGTACCGGGGAGTGGCGCACCACCCGCTCGGCCGTGCTGCCGGTGAACAGATGCTCGAGGCCGGTTCGCCCGTGGGTCCCCATGACCACCAGGTCGGCGGGGAGGGCGGAAATGGCGTTCAGGATCTGCTCGATAGGGACGCCGAGAACCACTTCGCTTGCGTAGGGGACGACCCCCTCGAACTTCTGCTGGCAGAAGTCATGCATGTCTTTCATCGCCTGGATCTCCACCTCCCGCTCAAGCAGGGCGAAGACTTCCGGTTGGAGGCGGCTCTTGCGGGGATCGGAAAGTTCGCCGATCACATGCAATACGTGCAGGTGACCGCCGGTCAACTGGGCCAGGTGGCGGGCGTAGTCAGCGGCTTTTTCGGAACTTTCCGAAAAATCGGTCGCATACAGGATTTTCTGGAACGGGTTCACGCCCCCTCCTCCTGGACCGGCAGGTTCAACGTCACCAGGTCCCGTTTGTTTTTGGTGCGTTGTAAAAACCAGACGATGGCCACCAGCGCGAGTCCGACGGCATCGGTGAAGACGGTCGGCCAGTAGAGCAGCACGGTGGCAACGGCGAGAATTAGCCATTCCAGGATGCTGGTTCGGCGCACCCAGTAGAACATGGTCAAGGCGGAGAAGGCGATGGTGCCAAGGATCGCCGAGACGAAGGAGGAGATGACCATGGTGCGTGTTGCCTGGATTTCCCCCTCGACGAGGACCGCCGCCGAATTGATCATGGCGCCGGGGTTGACCCGGACTCTCTCGACGGTGCCGTCGGTCTCCGCCCGGACTTCCAGCAACTGGTCATCGACCAGAAGGGTGGCGATCAAATCCCCCTCTTTGAAGTTGTCGCCCGCCTTGACGTGGAGTTGCGACACGGTGGCAAAGGGGAGCTCGCTTTCGATGACCGGCACCTCGATCTTGATCGGCTTGTCCTGGAACAGAATGCTGGGAGTATAGGCGAAAAGGAGCGGCATGACATAAAGCAGCTTGGCGTATTTGAACGAGGTCCAGCCGGTTTTCCAGGGGTCGGAGCCGGCAATTGCCGCCCCGGCGTAAGCGGCTACGCAGACCGGTGGGGTAATATTGGAGTCCTGGCTGAGCCAGTAGACGATCATGTGGGCGCAGAGGATCGGTACCCCCAGGTCGCCCAGCGGGGGCACCGCCAGCACCGCGACGATCAGGTAGGCGGCCGTGACCGGCACCCCCATCCCCAGGATAAGGGAGGCGAGGGCGATCAGGAACATGGCCAACAGCAGACTGTTACCCGACAGGGAGATGATGATATCGGAGAACTTCAGGCCGATCCCCGAGAGGCTGATGATGCCGACGATGACGCCGATCACCCCGAGGGTGGCGCCGATCACCAGGGTGTTGCGGGCGCCGGTCTGGATCGCCTCCCAGATCTCCCGGATCCCCATGCGGGTCTCGACCCGAAACCAGCTGATGACGACACAGGCGATGGTCGCCCAAAAAGCGGAGAAGCCGGGGGAGCGCCCCATGATCATCAGGACGGTGATGATGATCAGCGGGAGGGCGAAGTACCAGTCCTTCTTCAGCACCTCCCTCCAGTCGGGAATGTCATCTCCGACCAGCCCTTGAATCCCCATCTTTTTGGCCTCGAAGTGGATCATGCAGAAGACGGCAAAGAAGTAGAGCAGGGCCGGGAAGACCGAGATCATCATGATGTAGGAATAGGGCGTTTGCGTCAACTCCGCCATCAGGAAGCCGCCGGCCCCCATGATGGGGGGCAGAAACATGCCGCCGATGGAGGCGGCCGGTTCGATGGCGCCGGCCACATGCGGACGGAAACCGGCGCGCTTCATCAGGGGGATGGTGAAAGCTCCGGTCGAGACGGTATTGGCAATGGCACTGCCGGAGACCGAACCGAACAGCGCCGAGGCCATCACGGCCACTTTGGCCGGGCCGCCGGTGCTGCGGCCGGCCAGGGCCAGCGGCAGGTCGATGAAGAATTTCCCGGCCCCCGATTTGTGCAGGAAGGCGCCGAAGAAAATAAACAGAATGACATAGGTGGCCAGAACGCTCGCCATCACCCCGAAGACGCCGTTGGTGGTCAGATACAGGGCGGTAGCCATGCGCTCGATGCCGAAGCCGCGATGGGCAATGACTTCGGGAAAAAGTGGGCCGAAGTAGCCGTAGCAGATAAAGGCGATGCCGATGAGGGTCATCGACCAGCCGAGGACCCGCCGGCAGACTTCCAGCGACAGAATGATCCCCAGGATGCTGATCAGGGCATCGAGTTCATTTTCGGCTCCGGCGCGGTAGTTGAGATTCTCGAATTCGGCCATCCAGTAGTAGACCGCCCCCGCTGACGCCAGGGCGAAACCGAGGTCGGAGAGAGTCGGCATCTGCGGAAAGCGCCGCATCAGGGGGCCGTCCACCAGCAGCAGCACGGCCGTCACCGCCAGCGTTCCGGCGACTAGCCACCAGAGCCCACCGGCGCCGGCCAGGGCGGCGGCGGGACCCTGATCACTCCACAGGGTGCCGAAGGCGCCGAGACGGGCTCGGAAAGCCGCCGCGTTCTCGAAAAAGAACACAATGGAGATGGCAGAGGAGATAATGGCTCCCAGGATCAGCGACAACAGCCAGCGCATGCGCGCTTTGCCGGCCGGATACAGGAGGAAGACCAGAACAAAAGTAATAAAGACGTATACGCCTCGATGGTGCTGGGTGGCCACCGCCTTGAGCCCGGCGGCGTAGAAGTAGTAAAGAACCATCCACCCCCCGAGCAGGGCGATGATCCATTTCCAGATCCCCCCCGGGGTACGGCAGGCGCGGGAATCCTTCTCCAGTAGTTTCTTGAGTTTTTTCTGCTCCTCGGGGTCGAGGTCCTTTAGCTCTTCTGCGAGATCTTCAGCCATGGTCTTCCTGCCGTTGGGGGGATCGTTGGGGCGCATAGTGGAAGCGGGGCCGGTCGGCCCCGCTTCGGTTGTGCTGATCGGTTATCGCCGGAGTTACTTGGATTTTTGCATGGGGGTGATGGTCAAGCCCTGTTCCGTCCAGAACTTCTCCGCGCCCGGGTGAAGAGGGGTAACCGTCCCCTTGATGCCATCGGGAACGGTCATCTCTCTGGCGGCCTTGCTCACCTTGACCATGAACTCCAGCCCTTCCGGCGAATAGATGTCCTTGAGCGAGTTATAGATGATGTCCGACTTGACATGTTTGCCGGCAACCCACAGGGTCGAATCCTGGAACGTCTTGGTCGGAACGTCAACCCCGCTGTAGGTTCCCGCCGGGATGGTCACTTCGGCGTAGAAAGGAAATTCGGTGAAGAATCCGGTCTTGTTGCCAAGTTCCACGGTATCGAGAATCTTGACCTTGTTGCTGGCGGCAGCCTGAATCACCGAGGCGTTGGGGAAGCCGGCAAAGACCCAGACGGCGTCCAGCAGCTTGTCACCCATGGCCGATACCGCTTCGCTGTAGCCGATGAACTGGGGCTGGATCTTGTCCCAGAGGCCGACTTTGGTGAAATAGCGCTGGGCGCTGGCGGCGGCGCCGGAGCCGGCAGGGCCGATGCCGACCTTCTTGCCGGCGAGGTCTTCCACCTTGTTGATCCCGGCGTTCGCCAGCACGACCAGATGGGCCGGGGCGCCATAGAGATAGCCGAGGACCAGGGTGTTTTCGTATTTCTTGGCATCCTGGGGGAGCATGCCGTTGCGGGCCAGAAACAGGTCGCCCGAGTAGGTGATGCCGAAATCAGCATCCCCTGAATTGACCCGCCGCAAATTTTCTACCGAACCGGCCGAGGCCATGTTGGAGACTTCGACGTCGGGGAGGTTTTTCGACAGCCGGGTCGAGATGCCGTTGGAGAAATACTGGAAGGTTCCCCCTTCCGGGCCGCCGGAGAAAGCCAGGCGGGTTTTGGCAGCCAGGGTGGTGCCGGGCAGGGCCAGTGAGCCCGCCAGCAGGACGGCGGCCAGGGCCAGGAAACGCGTGCTCATCTTCATCGTTGTTCCTCCTCGCAATGGGGTAAATGGGACGTGATTCTATTCTAAACCATCAACCGATTATTTTACGCAAGGAAAATGCCATGATTAAAAAAAGGTTCTCTCCTTTAAAACTAATCACAAGTATCCGGAATTACATAACATGAAAAAAATTAACCTTTTTTGAAGCTTTTGATGATGGCCAAAAAATACCGTTTGTGGCGGTTTTTGGCCACATTGGCCGGGGCGGGTTGGAGCACGTAAAACGAAGTTTTGCTTGAGAGTGTAGCATTTTGCCCCTGGTCGAGGCCGCTGTTTTACTTGACATGCGATCGGCGGGCGGCTAGAAAGGAGCCGCTTCTATTTTGCCGAGCGAGCGGAGGGTGTGCCGATGGTTCGGACCGTTTATGCCCCGGCCAAGATCAATCTCTACCTCGAGGTGTGTGGCCGTCGCGCCGACAGTTATCACGAGTTGGGGATGGTGATGCAGCGGATCTCCCTGTGTGACCGTCTTGAGCTCACCATTGGCGGCGCTCCGGGGGTGCGGGTGACCTGTCCTGGGCTGGAACTGGTGGCCGGGGAGGAAAATATCGCCGCCCGCGCCGCCCGCGCCATGGTGTCGCGGCTGAGTCAACCGATCGGCATCGATATCGCAATCGAAAAGCAGATTCCGGCCGCTGCCGGGCTGGGGGGCGGCTCCTCGGATGCCGCCGCCGTTCTTCTGGCCCTCAACGACCTCCTTGGGCTGGGGCTGGAGCCGCACGCCTTGATGGGTGAAGGGGTGAAGCTTGGCGCCGATGTCCCCTTTTTTATCTTCGGCCAGAGCGCCTGGGCAACCGGGATCGGCGAGCGCCTTGCTCCGTTCCCGCTCCCGCCGTTCTGGTGCGTCCTGGTCAACCCGCCCCTGGCGGTCTCCACCGCCTGGGTCTACCAAAATTTGCGGTTGACTTCCCCTGGCGAGCCGGCTAAAATGCCGAGGTTTCCCAGGACGACAGCAGAGTTGGTGGCACTTCTGCGCAACGATCTGGAGCGGGTGACGGTGGCCCGATACCCGTTGCTGGCCGAAATCAAGGAAGCTCTGCGGGCGGGCGGTGCCATCGGCACTTTAATGTCGGGCAGCGGGCCGACGGTGTTTGGTCTCTTTGCGCAAGAGGCGACGGCCCGAAGCGCCGCCGAGTCGCTTGGCCGGGCGCACCCGGCCTGGCGAATTTTCGTGACCTATCCGCTGTAGCTGAAAATTGGGCAGGACTTTTCACTTTCTATCAACCAGCGATAGCGGTTTGCTGGGGCGTCGCCAAGCGGTAAGGCACCGGATTTTGATTCCGGCACTCCCAGGTTCGAATCCTGGCGCCCCAGCCATAAAATTTTCTCCCTGGTAACCTTCTCAGCGGGTGCCACTGGGGAGCGGGAGTCCCCAAAACGCAGGAGCCGGGTTTTTCTATTTAGGTCATGGGTCGCCCCATGGCCTACAGTTTTTCAAGCAGGCGGGCAGATATGGGTATGAACAAGATCAAGATCTTTTCGGGCAATTCCAACCTTCCTCTGGCCCGGGAAATCTGTGGCCACCTGGCCATCCCCCTCGGCAGCGCCCGGGTGCGCAACTTCTCCGATGGCGAAATCATGGTCGAGATCGGCGAGAATGTCCGTGGCCGCGACGCCTACGTCATTCAATCCACCTGTGCACCGACCAATAACAATCTGATGGAACTGCTGGTGATGTTCGATGCGCTCAAGCGCGCTTCGGCAGCCCGCATCACCGCGGTCATCCCCTACTTCGGTTACGCCCGTCAGGACCGCAAGGTGGCACCGCGCACACCGATCACCAGTAAACTGGTCGCCGATCTGATCACCACCGCCGGTGCCGACCGGGTTCTCACCATGGACCTGCACGCCGGCCAGATTCAGGGCTTCTTCAATATTCCCGTCGATCACCTCTACGCGGCGCCGGTCATTCTCGACGATATCAAACTTCGGCTGACGGATCGGGTGGTGATCGTCTCCCCCGATGCCGGCGGCACCGAACGGGCCCGAGCCTTCGCCAAGCGCCTCCATGCGGGGCTGGCGATCATCGACAAGCGCCGCAGCGGACCCAATGTCTCCGAAGTGATGCATATCATCGGCGACGTGGAGAACGAAACCTGCATTATCGTCGACGACATGATCGATACTGCGGGGACCTTGTGTCAGGCGGCCCGCGCCCTGAAGGACCAGGGGGCGAAAGAAGTTTACGCCTGCGCCACCCACCCGGTGCTCTCCGGGCCGGCGCTGGAGCGGATCAACGCCGAGGCCGGGCTCAAGGAGGTGCTGGTGACCAACTCCATCCCTCTGGGGGACAAGCTCCAGCTCTGCTCCAAACTGCGAGTGCTGTCGGTCGCCGAGCTGTTGGCCGAGGCGATCAAGCGCATCCATGGGGATGAATCGGTCAGCTCACTCTTTATCTAATTTCCTCGCGATCAGAAAATTGCAGCGCATACTTACGGAAACACGGAGGCATACATGGCACAGTCAGAATTGAAAGTTGAAGTCCGCCAGGGCACCGGCAAAGGGGCGGCTCGCAGCCTGCGCCGGCAGGGGATGGTGCCGGCGGTCGTCTATGGCAAGGGGCTCGAGCCCTGTTCCATCGCCCTGGTCCCCAAAGAGCTGAAACAGGCGATTGCCACCGAGGCCGGCTGGAACACCCTGATCACCCTCACCGGTGAAGGGCCGTTCGGTGGCCGCACGGTCATTCTCAAGGACCTGCAGGTCTCCGCAATCCGCCGCGAAATCCAGCATGCCGATTTCCAGGTGATCGACCGGGCCACCAAGGTACAGGTCATGGTCCCCGTGCATGCGGTCGGCAAATCGGAAGGGGAGAAGGCGGGTGGTAACCTGCAGGTGATCCGCCACGAACTGGCGGTGGTCTGCTTCCCCGACGCCATCCCCAGCGCCATCGAAGTCGATGTCACCGCCCTGGGGATCGGCGATGTGGTGCACATCGCAGATTTGGTGCTCCCCGCTGGCGTCGAGGCGCCCCACGACGTCAATTTCACCGTGATCACGGTAACCGGACGTAAGGGTGAAGAGGCAGCTGGCACCGAGGAAACCGAGGCCTAGCGAGATCTGGTGAAGCTGATCGTCGGGCTGGGTAACCCGGGGGCCAGGTATGCCGGGACTCGCCACAATGTCGGCTGGATGGTCGTCGAGCAATTGGCCGCCAGCGCTGGAATTGCCCTGAAGCGGCAAGGGCACCAGGGGATTTACGGCACCGGCCGGTTGGCTGGCCAGGAAGCCACCCTGCTGCTCCCCCAGAC
>JACZKF010000494.1 GCA_014860175.1 Desulfuromonadales bacterium
CATTGCGGCTGACCCCGGCGTTGCTGATCCCGCCACTGACCCCGCCCTTGGCCTGCATCGCCACCAGCGAGCGTTGAGCCCGAGCCTGCCCCGCCACCTGGGTCTGGTTGTTCAGACGGGCCTCGGCCCCGAGCTTGGCGATGGGGGTCTCCTCCATCAGGTCGGCAAAGGTCTCCTTGAATGCCAGGACACCGGCCGCTTCGGCCTTTGTTCTCGCCTCCTTGGCTTCCGGCGCGGCCACTTTCGGCGCCTCCTTCGGCTGGATCTCCTGCGGTTTGTCCGGATCGGCCTCCGGCTTCACTTCTTCCTTGGGGCGCTCCCGCACCGGTTCCGGCTTGGGTGGCTCCTTCTTGACCAGCATCGCCAGCCGCTCGGGGATCTCCACCGCCACCATCCGGTCCCGTTCCGGCACCATCACCAGCGGAATGAGGTAGCCGAGGGTCAGGCTCAGCAGCAGCGCCACCACCACCGAGCGCCGATAATACCTCTCGCTCTCGTCCTCCTTGGACCAGGGCATGAGCATCCGGCGGTAGGGGAGAGGGGAGATCTCCCGCTCGACGACGAACTCCTCCTGGCGCCGCTCTTCCCGGGCGTGGGCCTGCAAGACCTCGTCGTACAGGTAGTCGAGATCGTCGAGACGGGCCTCGATCTGCGCCTTGAGCCCCTTCTGGCGCTCCAGAACGCCCCGGATCTCCTCCTCGAACTGGGCTACCCGCCCCTGGAGCCGCTGCAGGTGAGCGGCGCTGTCGGTGGTCGCCGGCAGGTCGCCCCAGAAAAGCTCAGCCGCCTCCAGCTCCCCCAGCCGGTCGAGCGCCGCGCAGACCGTGCGCAAGGCGTCAAACCGCTGCTGGTCGGCGGAAAAGGTTTCGAGCTCGGCCTCCACCACACGCAGCTCACCTTCGAGCGCTCCGAGGCTTGCCCGGAGCTCCCCGATCTGCCTGTTCAGTGGCTCCAACTCCTGTTCCAACAGGGAAGTCATTTCGGCATCCATGTCAGCTCTGCGACCCTTTCTGGATAACCGCCAGGGAGATCTTCCCGTACCCCGCTCCGGTGCAGGTGGACATGATTTTCTTCAGCACGCTGAACGGAATCGTCCGGTCGGCAAGAATGGTGACTTCCTTCCCGTCGACGATCGTTCTGGTGCTGAACCCGATGATATTGCGCTCCAGCAGCTCCAGCCGGTCGGCAATCGCCTCGATCCGCTCCCCTTGGCCGGTCAGGAGCTCCGGCGTACCGACCACCGCCTCCCCCTGGACCAGCACCGCCTCCGGGCTGACCATGATCACCACCGTCTCGCGCGGCTTGGCCTCGACCACCGAATCAGGAAGAGTGATCTGTTTCGGCGTTTCCAGCACTTCGCTGGCGGACGAGTTGACCAGCAGGAAGAAGACCAGAATGGTAAACACGTCCATCAAGGAGGTCAGATTCAACCCCGGCACCTTCTTTCTGTTCCGCCCCATTCGTTTGAGCCGTCTGGTATTTCTCATGGCGCATCTCCAATGGATATGTCGGGGAAAAGCACCATCTTCTGGACCTCCTCGCCCTCCCCTGTCCGCAGCTCCGCGCTGCGGACGGTGTCCATGACGTGGATCAGATGGTCGTACTCGACCTGCGGCTCCATCAGCACCGTGGCATCTTCCTTCTCCGGGTACTCGGCCTTGAGGCGAATGAGGACCTCGGAGAGCTTTTTCATATCGTACTGATCGCCCTTTTTGGGGATGGCGGCCACCACCGACGAGCCGTTGGCCAGTTCAAACCCCGCATTGCGCACGATCACCTCGATAGCGAAATTGGGTTTCCCCGTGACCCCGCCGCCGGCGGCGGTCGGTACGCTCAGTTCCATAATCGTCACCCGCGAGAAAACCGCGCTGATGAGCAGAAAGGGGATGAGCACCACCATCAGGTTGAGGAAAGTGGTGATATCCAGCGCTGGTGGCTCCTTGGTCCGCCGTCGATAGTGATGTCGTCGGGTCATGCTCAGCTCGCCTGGAACTGGCGCTTGGCCGTATTGGAGATGCAGTTCAGCACCTTGACCGAGGCCATCTCGAGGCTGTCGACGATCTGGCCGGTGGTCGAGGTCAGCTTGGCATGGATCAGCAGCAGCGGAATCGCCGCCATCAGGCCGAAGGCGGTGGTGTTCATGGCGACCGAGATGCTGGCCGACAGCAGGTCGGCTTTCTCGGCCGGGTTGGCGTTGGCCACGGCGGTAAACGCCTCGATCAGACCCATGATGGTGCCGAGGAGGCCGAGCAAGGTGGCGATGTTGGACAACAGGGCGACATACGGGGTGCGCTTTTCGAGCTGCGGAATGATCTCCATCATCCCCTCTTCCATGGCGATCTCGATGTCTTCCCGCCGCCGCACCGCCCCCTGGCGCGCCAGCCCCATCCCGAGCATCTGGGCGATAGTCGAGTTGTCGCTGCTGACCATCTCCCGCGCCTTGTCGAACTCCCCTTCGACCAGGACCGGCTGCAGCTCGTTCCACACCCGGCGGTTCCGGCTGCGGATCCGGTTCAGTTGCACCCAGCGTTCGACGGAGATCGCCATCCCCACCGCGAACACCAGCAGAATCGGGTACATGAACAACCCGCCTTTTTGAAAAAACGCCACCAGTGAATAGAAGAACTCCATTGCTTTTACCTCCCAGATAATGTGTTGGCGGTGCTGACCTGATAAAAGTCGAGCTGCCGCATGAAGACATCCCGGTCGACCGGGGCGTCGTTTTGGTCCAACATCCTGTGCAAGCTGGTCTCCAGCCCCATTTCGGAGCTTTTCCACGGCACGATATAGAGCGCCTTGGGAGCCTCGTCGTTGCCGACGATCGACATCCCGGAGACCACCTTCGCCTCCCCCTCACCCTCCTGAGCCATCGCCCCTCCGGTCGCCATCAGCGCCAGCCATAAAGCAAGAACCACCTTTGGAACCATTTCGCTTCCTCCTTAACGTTGGAGCCTGGCCTGCAGGTCGGCCACCCAGATCTTGACCTGCTCGTCCCGCGGCATCGCCTCGCTGTAGAGCTGGTACTGCTCAAGGGCGCAGGCGAGATCATTCAGATAGAGATCGCAGAGAATCCCGAGATTGCGCCGGACCGGCAGATAGCCGGGGAAGCTGGCGAGACTCTGTTCATAGATCGTGCGGGCCTCGGCGAAGCGTCCGGCCTGCCGCAGCAGCAATCCGTATTCATGGCTCGCTACCGGATGCGCCGGGAGCAGAGTCAACGCCGTTTTCAGCTGCCGCTCGGCCGCCTCCGGCTGCTCGAGCTGCCGATAGGCCAAGGCCAGGTTGATGTAGGGGGCGGTGACTCCCGGCGACCGCGCGATGACCTGCTCCAGCAGCGGGACGGCCTGGGCGTACTCCCGCTCCCGCAGCAAAGCGATGGCCCGCTCGAAATCAGTGCGCCCCTGCGCATCGAGGCGAGGTGTCTCGACGATCAGGAACCCCTCCCGGCCGGCCGGCAGCGGCTCCACCGATGGACCCTTCGGCAGCAGCTCCCCCGCCGCCACCGGCATCTCTTGCGCCGCCGGAACCCTGGCCGGACCCGCCGAGGCACAGCCGACCAGAGCCGCCAGCCCCAGAC
>JACZKF010000495.1 GCA_014860175.1 Desulfuromonadales bacterium
CGGTGATATCCGCCACCAACCCCACCATCCGACCTTCTCCAGGATAATTTCGACCCCGGGCTTCTATCCAGCGGATTTCCCCGTCCGCCCTTTGAATGCGACATTCAAAATGCCAGTCTCTCCCTTGGGCAACGGCAGCCCCAAACCTCTGGTCCACATCCGTGCGATCTTCCGGCACCACATGGTCGAGGAATCTTTCATAGGTCCATTCAGGCAAGAGGGCTTCGTATCCGAAAATACGATCGTGCTCCAGTGAACGGGTGGCGTTTTTGTCGCCCAGGGCCAAGTCCCACACCCCCATTCTGGCGGCATCCAGAGCCATATGCAGGCGCTCTTCGCTCGCCCGTAGCGTTTCGGCCACTTCCCGCTCCGCCCTGGCGGAGCGGCTGAGGAGGCGCCCCGAGTTGTACACCAGCACCGAGAAGATGATGATGAAACTCAGGGCGAACAGGGCCGTTCCCATCGCCGTGGCGTACAGACCCTGCGTCTCGGCGAACAATCGCAGCCAACCAAGCCCGACGGGGATAAGGAGAGCGGGAATCAGCAGCCGGCGAATGATCTGGCCGCCGGGGTCCGCCGCCGTGACCGGCGCCATCAGCCCGCGATCGGGGCGGGCGAACAGCAGGCCGATGCCGAGCAGCAAAAGACCGGCGGCAGTCGGCCAGGCGATGGCGGTCAAATACTCGAGAGCCGACAGCTTCTGAACGCCGTAAAAATGACTCAGGGCGCTAAGAAAGGCGATCAGGAAGACACCGAGGGCAAGCCCCTGTGAAAGTTTCACGCCTCGCCCCTCCCGGTGGCTCAGGATTAGCAGGGATAGGCCCGTGAAGAGATAGATGAGAGAAGCAGGTGGCCCCATGCGGTTGGGATAAATGACCCCCAGGGCGCCCGGCGGCTCCTGCGCCAGGAGTTGATCTATCCCCAAATCCCAACCCACGATGTGCTGGCTCAGGGTCAGCGTTCCAACCAGCAGGACCGTCGCCGCGCAGACCCGTGCCGCCCACAGCCGGACTCGGCTGCTTTTCTCCGAAATCAGCAGGAGGAGGCTGATCCCGGACAGGAGCATGCACAGGGCGGCATTGGTTTTCATGGTGATGGCGGAGAAACCGCGGTGGGCCATAACGCCGCCCAGCCAGGCCAGAAGGTGTCCGCCGCCGATCAGGGCGACCAGGGCTGCGCACATTATCGCCGTTTTGGTCAGACTCTCTTTTGCTCGGCGATCGCTGGTTTCCATAGGCAGACTCGTGAAACCTCGGTTCCAGGCATTATTGGGCAGCTACAATTTCAGCCTTCCGGGCACTTCTTCTCTTCGACAAGCTCTTTCCCGGTCGCAATCCCGCGGTCTTCGGCTTCTTCTGATGTCGCCTGCGTAAAACCTGGCTTGTACACGGTTATTTTCGATGTTTTTAATTTCTGCAGGATGACTCGAACGTCATAGGTCCCGCTGGATGTTTGCCCAGGCTCGGCGTAGATGGAGTAGCATCGGTAGTTAATTTTTTTCACTATCCCCGCCCCCTTGTCGTTTTTCCCTTATTTTACACCTGTTTAAGTTTTGCATCTATGCCCCCGGGAAGGGATCGTCGGCGGGCGAGTGGCGCTCTTGCTCACCGGTCGATTCCGACCTCCTTCCGGGCATCTGCATTCGCCATGCTGCTGGGATATACTGATCTTAGCTGTCAACCACGGTCCTGGGCATAACCACAGCGGAACGCGATCGGATCTTTGAGGTTTTCTACCGTGGAGTGACAGCCGGAAACAAGCGAGGGACGGGAGTAGGCCTAGCGACGATGCGCAAGCTCGTGCCTCGAGTTTCAGATGAACCTCCACCTGTCGGTCGCCGGTTCCTAACACCGAAAAAGAGCTTGGCGGTTTCGACATTATTGTCAACAATGCCGGTATCGCCAGGCATCCAACCCATCGCCAAGGAAGGGTAAACCAATCCGATTGGATCGTTTAGAAACCGCCCTGCGAAAACCCGGGCACAGGTCGTCGAACAGCGGCGGTCAGGAGAGGGATGAGCGATTTGGAACGCGCAGAGGATGATTTTGGGTGCAAAAAGCCTGTCCCCTTTTACCGCCCCAGGGGTAAGCCCCCTTTAATCTCTTTCTCTGGGCAATCCAGCCGGCCTTTTTGCGCGCATTCAGAAACCACCGAACGGCGGCCCCGCTTCGAACCTGCGCCACCAGTCCGAGTACTCGATGACATAATTGTAGCCGCAGACGGCGGCAAGCTGCCGCCCATCGAGAATCTCGCGGATGTGGCGGCCTCCTGCGATGGTCCGGTCCGCCGAGCCGAAGGGGTTGAATTTCATGGCGTCGCCGTCGAGGAAGACGTAGTCGCAGATAAACAGCGCCTCCCCGAAGATGTAAAAGGTGAAACCGGGGGTATGGCCGTCGACGTGGAAGGCTTCGATGCCGAGGTGGGTGAAGTCCTGGGCGAACATGTCGTCGAAGGTGAAGCGGCGGCAGATTTCATGGCGAGAATCGGCCTGGTGAATGTGCACCCTGGCGGCAAAATGCTCCCGGTAGAGGTTGGAGGCGCCGAGAAAGTGGTGATGCGTGAACAGTATACTGTCCACTCGCGGCAGAGAGGCGTTGAAGGAGGAAGGGCAGTCGATCCAGCAGGCACTGTCGCCGGTTTCGATCCGGTAGGCGGCATGCTCGAAACCGAGCGCCGGCTGGGAGTTGAGCCTGGTCACCTTCTCGTTGACCGGGGTGGCCACCACGTTGAAGCGGGTGGAACATTCCTCTGCGGTAATGAACCTCTCCTTCCGCGCTCCGCAGAAGGGACAGGTGTCGGGATGGAAACCAACCATGTTGAAGCCGCAGACGAGGCAGACGTACTGCTCATTCTTCATGGGTGTTTCTCCTGTATGGCGGGGGCCGCTTCGAGGTTCCCCCAGGCGATCGCCAGGATCTCGGCGAGTCCATCGACGTCCTGCGGAGCCGATGCTCAGGATGCTGCCGCAACCTAGCGCGCATGGCAACCTCCTGTCACAGCCAGGTGGTCAGCACCATTCCCAGCTTTTGTGCCGGCATGGCGATCTCCTTCCGTTTCAGGATATTGCTTCCGCCGCCGCCCGCAAGCGGGCGGGGTTTCTTTTTTTCGGGGGAGAGGGATGTCGCCGAGGCGGGACTCCCGGCATGACATCCATGACGGGAAGGTCCATTACCATGACCTGCGGCCGGATCATCACGATGGCCCGGGGGTACTTCGTGGAGATGCGCGAGACGTGACGGTCTGGTCGGCTCCAGCCTAAAACCGGCCTGGATTCACCACCAGCAGCAGATCATCCTCCGCCTTGGGAACCGTCCTGCCGTCTCGATTGCTGGTAAGGATATAGAGAAGCCCGCGCGGCCCGGCAACCACGGTCCGCAGTCTTCCGAAGATTCCTTCGAAACGGGTGGTCACGACCGGGTTTTTCGCATCGAGATCGAACTGATAGAGCGCCCTTCCCCGCAGACCCGCGATGTACATCGAATTGCCGATTATATCGGCCCCGGAAGGCGCCCAGGTGTTCGAGCCGCTGTGCAGCACGGGTGATTCCATGCCTGGCGCCTGCTCATCACCGGTTATGGCTGGCCAGCCATAATTTTTCCCGGGTTCGATCCGGTTGATCTCGTCATGTCCCCTCGGCCCGTGCTCCGTAGCCCAGAGATGGCCGTCCTGGTCCCAGGCGAGCCCCTGCGGATTGCGGTGACCGTAGGAATAAACCGGGGAGTCGGCAAAAGGATTGTCGGCGGGAATGGAACCATCATCGTGCAGCCGTAAAATCTTTCCCGCCAGGGAAGAGCGGTCCTGGGCGGCCTCCGGAGTTCCCGCGTCCCCGGTGGTGATGTACACCATGGCATCGGGACCGAATCTGACCTGTCCGCCATTGTGGAATTGCGCTCCGGGAATGCCTTCGATAACGGTCCGCGCCCCGGACAAGGCATCGTTCTCCCATGTGTAGGCGACCACCTTGTTGGCAGTGCCCTGCCCGCTCTCATAGGTGTAGTAGAGGTAAACCAGATGGTTGTTCTCGAAATCGGGATGAACCGCCAGGCCGAGAAGTCCTCCTTCTCCCTGATGCCGAACCTCCTCGACAACCAGAACCGGTTCCGGCGCCAGGCCCGTCTGAGGATGCAGGAGCCTGACCCGTCCCGGCCTCTCGGTGAGCAGGATCCGCCCATCCGGCAGAAAATCGAGACCCCACGGAATCTCGAGCTTGGCGGCAAGCACGCCATGACCCTCGTTGAGAATCTTCTCCGACAGGACCGCCGGCACTATGGCCGACAGCCCTCTCTCCCTCTTGCCCACGAAGTCGTACCAGAAGAAAGCCAAACCGGCTAAGGTGAGAACGATAAGAACGGCTGCAATCCTCTTGGCGGACATGATGGTGTGCCTCCCGTTCCACACAGTTTATCAATAAAGAACGGCAAGAGCCGCCCGAGAATTCCATCTATCTGGGAGGGGCTGGGGGACGTTCTTAAAAAGCTAAGAAAAAAACATAGATTCCAGGGACACCATATTCAATTCCGAGCGGGTGAAATAAGTATAGTGTCCCCCGAATTCGCCAGCGGTTCATAGGTGATTATCGGATTTTGTCGCAGGGGGCGGGACAGCCTGTCCCCCTTTTCAGCTTCCGTTTACTTCACCCACAC
>JACZKF010000496.1 GCA_014860175.1 Desulfuromonadales bacterium
GTCAAAAGCAGAGTTCTCCTGCAGAAAGGGGTCGAAGCCGTGCAGCCCCTTATAGCACAAAGCGGTGCCGAGGAGAAGAACGAAGCCCTGCCCCTTCGCCCCCGCGGTCAGCTCCAGCTCGAAAGATTTCTCGTCAGCATACCCGTTCAGGTGGGGGAGGGACAAGGGCGGCGGAGCGCCCCAATGGAAAAAGCCGGATCGGGGGAGGTTGCCCGATCCGGCTTTTTCTGTTCAGCAAAGGAGAGAAGGAAAGAAGGAGGTCTCTCGGGCCCGCCTGCCACAACAGGCCGTTGATGATTCCGAGAATAGCCGGGACGCCTGGCCGGCGCCAGGTATGAACGCGTAGAAATTGTCGGCAAGATCAGCGATCGGCGACTGTGCATTGCCACAGCCTCACGGCCCACCCGTTACAGGCGCATGGCAAAGCTGCGCAGGACATGGCCTCGGGAAGGGGAGGGGAGCTGGAAAATCTCCTCATGCATCCCCAGGTAGATGTCACAGAGCTGGTAGCGCTCGCTGGAACTTAGCTGTGAGCGGTCGCCGTGCAGAAGGAAAAACGGTTCCCCATGCTTCTGAAACAGCCCCAGGTAAATCATGTTCAGAGTGATCTCGACATCCTGGCGGTCGATGGCCAGGGCGTTTTCCGGTCGGCTGCTGGCCAGGATCCGGTCGAACAGGTCACCGAGGAACTCCAGTTCGGTCTCATAGTCGACATAGCTGGCATAGGATCCGGGGTTGCCGCCGAACAGATAGGAAAATGCCGCCTCGGGGTCCTGCTGCAGAATCTGACGCCCGGTTCTGACGATGTGGTCGTAAAAAGCGAGAATCGCCTGGTCGGACGACTGCTGCAAGTGCGTCCGGCGGATCGAATTGATGAAGCTGGCGAGTTTGAGTTCGCCCATGTCGTCGGCCCGTTTCGCCTTCTCGTAGGAGCGGAAGAGTTCTTCATACTGCTCCGGCAAATGGATTTTTATCGCTTTGTAGAGTTTAATTGGGCCAAAAGAAGCTTCGAACTCCTGGCGGATCTCCACCGACGCCTGATCCGGGTAGTTTTCCTGGGCGAAAGCAAGGCTCATGCTGCTGATCAACGTGAAAGCAGCCAGAACAGATAGGCATTTCTTCATGATCTTCTCCTCGATCTTCGGCGGGGATGGTGCGAGAGGCAACAATCTCGCCTCAAAATAGGGGAAATTTGACCTTTAATCAAGAGATAAGAAGATCCATCGGATGGGAACATCTGGCTGAAAGTCGCACCGGGCGAGTCGCAACGGTGAGAAGAGAGGCTACTCGGTTTCGTCCGCAGGGAGGGACGGCAGGGGTCGAATGACCAGATGGCGGCGCGGCTCGCGTCCGCTGCTTTCGGCCAGCAGGCCGCGCTCGGCGATCAGCCGATGCTGTAGTTTGCGCAGCGCCGAGGGGCGTGGCGCCAGGGGGATGGCTTCCCCGGTGGCGAGGGCGCGGTCGATGGCGGCTTCGGTTTCGCGCACCAGGTGGTGCAGTTCCTCCCCTTCGACCCCTTCGAGGACATGGAAGGTGCGCTCCAGCAGCCGGCGCATCTCGTTGGCCGTGTTGCGCTTGATCAGGTGCAGCGAGGCACTGCTCCCCTCCAGCATCCGCTGCAGGCGCAGGTCGTCGCTGCGCCCCCGCAGCGCAATGACCAGATCGGCCTGCTCCACCCCGCCGACGGTGCGGGCGTTGAGGCCGAGGCTGCGGATGACCCGTTCCAGCAGGTCGCGCGAGAGGGCGTAGGGGTAGATGCGGGCCGGACCGCGCGGGATGACCCCGGCCGCCGGGGGTGGCACGCGCTCGGCCCGGCGTTCGTCGACCTCGACATGGACCTGGCCGGTAGCCGACTGCTCCCGGCGCTCCCCCCGGGGGGAGGTGCCGCGCAGCAGGGAGTCGACGGCGGCGGCGGTATCGGCATGAACGATCACCTCGTCCCGGTCGACCATCTCGACCACGATGTCGAAGGTGGGGAGGGCGCGGCGTTCGCTGACCGTTTTGGTGCTACGCCGCCGCCGGGCCTCCTCGTCGCTCAGGGTGACCACCTGCACCCCCCCCACCAGGTCGGAGAGGGTCGGATTCTTGATCAGGTTCTCCAGGGTGTTGCCGTGGGCGGTGCCGATCAGCTGCACCCCGCGCTCGGCAATGGTGCGGGCGGCGGCGGCCTCGGCCTCGGTGCCGATCTCGTCGACGATGATCACTTCGGGCATGTGGTTCTCCACCGCCTCGATCATCACCGCATGCTGCCGTTTGACCTGCGGCACCTGCATCCGCCTGGCGCCGCCGATCCCCGGATGCGGGATATCGCCATCGCCGGCGATTTCGTTGGAGGTGTCGATGACGATTACCCGCTTGTGCAGGTCGTCGGCGAGGACCCGCGCCATCTCCCGCAGCTTGGTCGTCTTGCCGACCCCGGGGCGCCCGAGGATCAGCAGGCTCTGGCCGGTCTCGATCAGGTCGCGCAGCAGCTCGATGCCGCCGAACACGGCCCTGCCGACCCGCAGCGTCAGGCCGACGATCTGCCCCTTGCGGTTGCGGATGGCCGAGATGCGGTGCAGGGTGCGCTCGATGCCGGCCCGATTGTCGCTGCCGAACTCCCCGACCAGGGCGGTCACGTGGGCCAGGTCTTCCTGGCTGACGGGGCGGGGCGACAGCTGCACTACCTCTTCGACCAGGCGCGCCTCGGGTGGGCGCCCCAGGTCCATGACCACTTCCAGCAGCCGGTCGAGCTCCCGGGCGAGGAGCGGGTGTTGCAGCTCCACCGGCAGCGTGACGATCAGCAAGAGGATGTCCTCCCGGGGGGTGGGATCGGTTTTTCGACCGTTTTTCATCATTCACCGGTAGCCGTTGGGGGTCACTGGCCCCATTATAGCCTGAACTTGGCCTCGATGGCGGCAGGCCGTCGGGGTGGCGCCGCCGAAGGTTGACTTTCTGGGGGAAAACCTTTTAGATGGGGATGTTTTTTTCATTCCCCGGCCGGAAGGCTGCAGCCCGACCGGGGCGCCGAGCGAAAAGCCGGTGTTCCCGAGGTGGCGGAAAACGAAGGAGAGCATTCGATGGATTTGACCACTCTGGTGATCGGCGGCGCCACTGCCCTGTTCGGCGCCACTACTCTGGTGATGAGGCTGGTCTGGCCGCAGCGGCTGAAGGATATCGCCCCGATGCAGGCCCGTTTCGGCGCCGTCGCCGGCTCGGCCATCCATCTCACCGGCTACACCCTGTTGCCCCTGTTCTTTGGCCTGTTCTGCCTCTACCTGGCGTTCACCGGCAGTTCGATCGTGCATCAAAATGGGTAGGAGGCCGAGCCGGTGACCCGCGTCTTTCTCCTGGCGCTGCTGCTGTCCGGCGCGGCCAACCTGGTCTGTTCCATCCGTCTGTTGCGGGAACTGGCGGCGGCCGGCGTCAAGGTCCATTTTTTCGAAATCCGCTGGCAGGTCCATAAACATCTGCCCGCCTACCGCAAACTTACCAGGGAGCGCTCGGGCCGCGTCGGTCTCCCCTACTACGGGTACATCGGCTCTGGGATAGCCTTGGTGGTGTCGGCTGCTTTGCTGCTGTGGTCGCTCTGATGCCGGGGCGAGGGATCAGCGCCGAGGTCGAGTCCGCAATGGCGAAAAAGAAAGAGAGCGAAAAATTTCAGCTGCCGGACCCCACCCGGACCAGGGAGCTGTACGCCGCCGTGCGTCCCAGCTACGAAGAGGCGCTGCGGCGCCTCTCCGAGAGTGTCCGCGATCTGCTGGAGCAGCAGGGGCTCTCCCCGACCATCAAGTACCGGATCAAACGTTTCGACGCCTATTACGAAAAGCTGCAGCGCAGCGCCCGCAAGACCAAGGGGGCGCCGGTCATCAGCGATCTGCTGGGGCTGCGGGTCATCTGCCCCTTCCTCGAGGATCTCGGAACCATCGAGGCTCTGATCAGCCGCCACTTCGAGGTGGTCGAGGTCGTGCGCAAGGCCACCGTCCACTCCTTTCGCGAATTCGGCTACGACTCGGTGCATCTGCTGGTTCGCCTGCAGAATTTCGAGCTGGAAGTGCCGCTTCCGCACACCCGTCGTCTGTGCGAGGTGCAGTTGCGTACGACCCTTCAGGACGCCTGGGCCGAGGTCGAGCACGAGCTGATCTACAAATCGCGCCTGACCTTCCCCAATGAATCGATTCGGCGCAAACTGGCCGCCCTCAATGCCACCTTGACCCTTTCCGACAATATTTTTCAGGAGATTCGCGACTATCAGAAAGGGATCATGGCGCTCGACCGCCGGCGGCGAGGGGCCCTGGAGAGCGCCCTGCAGCTGCCGGGAATCGAATTGCCACTGGTGGCCGAGGAACCGGCACCGGCACCGGCGGAGAGCCCCCCCCTTCCCATTACCCACGGCAGCCCCCTGGAGAGGGCGATGCTGGAAGCTCTCCAGGTGCATAGCCAGCATCAGTTCGAGCAGGCGGCCCTGCTCTACTCACGCCTTCTCGGGATGCGGCTGAACCGCAAGATCCGCGCCCTGATCTACAACCACCGGGGGATGGCGCGCTTTGCCCTCGGCCATACTGCCGAGGCGTTGAGCGATTTCTCCCAGGCCCTCAGCCATGATGCCGACAACCTGCGCGCCCGCTGCAATCGCGCTCTGGTCTATCGGCTGCAGAAACGGTTGGCGCCGGCCTTGGCCGATTACGATGCGGTCCTCGAGAGCGACCCCTCTTTGGCCGATGCCTGGCTGGGGCGGGCTCAAACCTACCTGGAGATGGCGTTTGCCGACCGGGCGCTGACCGACTGTGAAAAAGCGCTGGAGATCAACTCCGAGCTGACTGCCGCCCGGGAGTTGCAGGCACGGATCCGGCGCGATTTTTTCCGGCTCTGAACCGACGGCCTCTTTTCAGGCCGAACCGGCAGAGGGGGGCTCACGGATGCGGCCGGCCACCGGCCTTGTCGCTGAACATGCCGCCGGTGACGGCGAAGCCCATCGCCCGGTGCATGGAGATATTGATCGGCGTTACCGCCGAGCGCGGTACGATGACCGTATAGCCCCCGATCTGGTAACTCAGGGGGAGGTAGACCGCCAGCTCCCCCTCCTTGCCGATCCCCGGCGGCAGGTCGCTGAAGTCGTTACGGGTGACGAAGCCGAGCAGGCGCATCGGCACCCCGCCGATCTCCAGGGTGACGGTAACCACCTGGTTGAACTGCTGCTCCCGTTTCTGGGCGAAGAAGCCGATAAAATCCTTGACCGAGCCGTACAGCGTCTTCACCAGGGGGATGCGATTCATTGCCGCCTCGGACCAGGCAAACAGCTTCCGTCCCAGGAAGGCGTTGAGGAACAGGCCGAAGAGGAAAACCGCGACCAAGCCGGTCAGCAGCCCCATCCCCGGGATGTACCACCCCTGTGGCAGCAAAACCTTCAGGGCCACTCCGAGGATGTTTTCCGCACTCCAGACCAGCCAGTACAGGATGTAGAGGGTCAGGACGGCCGGCAAAATGGCCAACAGACCCTGAAACATGGTCTTGCCGATTCGGGCGAGCATGATGACTCCTTGGTCAGGGACTTGCGGCGGCGGCACCCGGTTTTCACCGGCGGCGGCGCCGTTCTGCCGGCCGATTATGGCATGTTCAGCCAGCCTGCCGTCAATAAATTTTCATCCCTTCCCCCCCTTGCCTGGGCCGATTGCCCGCCTTAACATCGTCCTTCAGAGATTGCGGTGGGGGCTCTCACTGCTGCCGGCCACCTCTTCGCACATCTCCGGTTGCCAACTCTGCCGCTTCCCTTCGACGCGAACCTCGAACAGGTCGCCCCGGCAAAAGAGAACTTTGGCGCTTTGCTGCTGCCCCAAATTCTGGACGACGATTTCTTCTCCTTCTTCGAGTGCCTGACAACATTTCTCGAAATCCGGACGTTCCATGGTGAACTCCTTTCCCCCTCCTTTTTATTATACCTCCGGCTTTCTGCCAGTGCCTGACTCCCTTCCAGCAGCGCAATTCGACAGCCCATCGGATTTTCTGGTCTGATCTTTGCTGTCTTCCCTGAATCAGGAATCATTAATTATCTCTCCGGGTAGGCTGAACCGGCCGCCAAGGGGGTGATTTGGTTCGCTGGAGCTCGGAATGACGGTATTTAGCCAGTGGAGGGCGCAAATGTCGGTTTTTTGGCGAATGACCCTACCCAGCGCCGCGGCGGCTGCCCTGCTCCTCTTCGGAGGGGGGGAGGTCGAGGCGACCAACGGCATGAACATGATCGGCTACGGGGCGGTATCCCCGGCCATGGGGGGGGCGGACCTGGCGATGGTTGACAACGCCACGGCGATGAACATCAACCCGGCGGGGCTGTGCGCCTGTGCCGCCCCGGAATTCGGGTTTGGCTTCAGGCTGCTTGCCTCTCGCCTGCAGCACCGCGACTCCCTGGGCAACGGCGCCCATGACGGGGAGGACCAGCTCTTTCCTCTCCCCCTCCTCACCTATGCCGCTCCGATTGACGGTACCCGGCTGACCTTCGGTTTCGGTCTGTTTTCCCAGGGCGGGATGGGGGCCGAGTTCAACGATCTGCATACCCCCTTTGCCGCCGCCGGCCTCGGAGCCTACCCCGGCCAGAGCGTCCCCGAGCGGGATGATATCTTCAGTGACCTGCGCTACATCAAGGCGGCCCCCACTCTCGCCTGGCGAAGCCCTCAGGGGAAGCTGAAGCTCGGTGCCAGCCTGCAGTTCGGTTACGTGCAGGCGGCCATGAAATATTTTCCCCACACCTCGGTCTATCTTCCGGGCATCGGCGATGAGGCGCAAGCGGGTGGAATGACCTTCGCCGGCATGGACCTGGACGGCTTGGCAGCCTTCGGGTATGGAGCGCGCTGCGGATTTCAGTACCATTTGGGAGAGGTGACCATCGGTGGCGCCTATCTGTCGGAGACCGAACTCGATTTTCGCGACGGCTCGATGCGCCTGAATCTCTCCGCCTTCGAGCTCGGCAAGGTGAAATACGACGCCCGGATGACCGGCATGAACTGGCCCCGTCAAGCCGGAGTGGGGATCAGCTGGCCGGCCTTCCCCTGGCTGCGGCTGGCGGCCGACCTCGATTGGATCGATTGGTCGAGTGCGATGAAAACAGTGAAGATCCGCCTCAAAGAGCCGAACCATCCCGCCGCCCCTCCCACCCAGGAGATCGTCATCCCGATGAACTGGAAAGACCAGTGGGTGTACGCCCTGGGGCTGGAGGTCCGGCCGGCCTCCGACTGGGTGCTGCGCCTGGGGTACAATCATGGCAACTCGCCGGTGCCGGACGACACCCTCTCGCCGCTGTTCCCGGCCATCGTCGAGGATCACCTGACCGCCGGCATCGGCTTGGCCCTGGGCAAGTGGCAGGTCGATCTCGGGGTCGAGTGGGGGCTGCCGGCCCGGCAGAAAAACCGCAACCCCGACCCCCAGGTCAACCCTTTCGGTGCCGGGACGCAGGAGCGGCATTCACAGATCACCACCCATCTGATGCTGCGGCGCTACTTCTGGCCGGCGCCGGCGCCGCTCCCTTCGCCCCTCCCGGGGAATCCGGTCGAGGAACCATCAGCGCTGCTGCCGGACCCCGGTCCCGAGGGGGCGATACTGACTGTCGCGATCGCGAGGAGCGAAGAAGAGGGGGCGACCATCGATCCGGTTGCCGCCGGAGCGACCGCACCGGCAGTGGTTGCTGCCACCCCGGCGCTGCCGATTCCCCGGGGAGGGGGGGCGGTCGCCCGTCTGGAAGAGCAGATCGAGCAGGTACTACAGCAGTGGGCGGGTAGCTGGTCCTCCCAACACCTTGCCGCCTACCTGGCCTGCTACAGCGAGCGGTTCCGTCCCGCCGGCAACCTGACGCCCAGTGCCTGGCGGGAGCAGCGCCGGCAGCGACTGGCGCAGCCGGAGTGGATCGAGGTTACCTTGAAGGAGCTGCGGTTTCTCCCCTGGCAGGGGGAGGCGGCGCGGGTGGAGGTGGTGCAGGAGTATCGTTCCAGCCACTATCACGACCAGGTGCGCAAACGGCTCGACCTGGTGCAGGAGAACGGTCGCTGGCGGATTGTCGCCGAGTACGTCCCCTGAGTTGCGAGTCCTGACGACAAAGGGCGGGCCGATCGGCCAGCCCTTTGTCGTCAAGTAATTCCTGGGTTCAGGCGCCGGCGGCGGCCGGCGGCACGAACACCCGTTGTCCCAACTCCTGATCGACCATGAGCAGGCCACGGCCGTCCCCCTCGACCCGCCGCAGTTTGCGGATGATCAGGGAAAAGCTCGACTCCTCCTCCACCTGCTCGGTCACGAACCACTGCAGCATGATCTGCGCCGCGTGGTGCCCTTCTTCCCGGGCCAGATCCATCAGCTTGCCAATCCGGTCGGTAACGAACTTCTCGTGCTGCAGGCTGTACTCGAAGGCTTGCAGCGGCGACTCGAAATCGTTTTTCGGCCCCTCGATCGGCCGCAGGTCGGTCCGCCCGGCGGCGTCGCAGATGAAGGCGAAGAATTTCTCCCCGTGCGTCATCTCCTCCAGCGCCTGCACCCGCATCCAGTTGGCCATGCCGGGGAGATCCTCCGCCTGGAAGTAGCCGGCCATGGCCATATAGAGGTAGGCGGAGAAGAATTCGTTCTTCATCTGCTCGTTGAGGGCATCCTGAAGTTTTTGACTGATCATCCAAGCCTCCTGAAGTAGGGAAATGTGTCTGCCGCAATGGGTAAACGATAAAATACCAGATTACTCATCAAATGCCAAGCTTCCTTGCAATCACTGGGGTCTTGGGCTATTCTGGCCCCAATCTTGCCTTGGAGCCGACAGTGATTATCCGTTCGACCGAATTCATCAAAAGCGCCGTTCGCCCGGCCGACTACCCGCCGGTGCAACTGCCTGAAATCGCCTTCGCCGGCCGCAGCAACGTGGGGAAGAGTTCTCTCATCAATGTCCTGGTCAACCGCAAGGCGCTGGTGCGGACCTCGTCGACGCCGGGACGCACCCAGCTGCTCAATTTCTTTACCATCAACGACACCTTTACCCTGGTCGATCTCCCCGGCTACGGGTTTGCCCAGGTCCCGCTGGAAGTGCGGCGGCAATGGGGGCCGATGGTGCGCACCTATCTCGAGCAGCGCCCCAACCTGCAGGCGGTGGTGGTCCTGTTCGATCTGCGCCGGGTCCCCCGGGAGGAAGATCTGCAACTCCTCGACTGGCTGGAGGAGTTCGCCATCCCCACCATCCCGGTGATCACCAAAATCGACAAGGTCGGCCGCTCCCGCCGGGCGGCCCAGCTCAAACCGATTTTCGAGGCCACCGGTCTGCCGGCCGACGCCTTCACCATGTTCTCCGCCGTCACCCGTGAGGGGCGCGACGAGATCTGGGAGCGGCTCGAGGCCGCCATGGCGGTGGAGCGGACGGCGGTCTGATAGTCGATGGCAGGATGCCGATGCTGACCACCCGTCTCTTCCTGATGCGCCACGGCCAGGTGCAGGGGCACCAGGAGAAGCGCTATAACGGTCAAGGGGAGGTCCCCCTGACCCCCTTGGGCCGGCGCCAGTTCGAGCAGCTGACCGAGCGCCTGCGCCACCACCGGCTGGCCGCCGTCTACAGCAGCGATCTCTCCCGCTGCCAGGACGGGGCCCGCCTGCTGGCTGCCCCCCAT